>NZ_CAXFSW010000020.1:0-37463 GCF_964005855.1 uncultured Henriciella sp. | reverse complement strand
TAAAGGACAAGGAAATCGACAAGATCGCCGAGGCGGTCGTCGCCAATGTTTCCAATGCGACGGGCGGCGTGTTGCGGGGATAAGAGCTTCGCGCTTGAGCGGCCTCTAATGATATGGCTGCCCGCCCACTTTAACCTTCTCCGCAAGCCGGAGGATCGGGGTGGGGCCATTCGCGCCGAAGACTACTCGCCATCCTCCGGCGCATCCATGGCCATCACGATCTGTGCATAGCTGCGCGAGAGATTGCCCATATTCGCGACGCTGAGGCGCTCATTCGTGCCGTGGAAGCCTGCAAGATCGGCCGGGCCGACAATGCTTGGCGCGAAGCGGTAGACGTCATCGGTAATGGCGGATGCATAGCGTGCATCGGTGGCCCCGATGACCAGCGCCGGGGTGACCGGCGCGCCGTTTCC
This sequence comes from uncultured Henriciella sp., assembly GCF_964005855.1. Lineage (NCBI taxonomy): Bacteria > Pseudomonadati > Pseudomonadota > Alphaproteobacteria > Hyphomonadales > Hyphomonadaceae > Henriciella > uncultured Henriciella sp. The sequence goes on along the minus strand of NZ_CAXFSW010000020.1, from coordinate 37,050 downwards.
AACCTCGCTCGCAACCGCGTGCAGGACCCCGTATGCCCGGTTATCCACGGCGCTCACCGGTGAGGCTTCACTGCCCATGCTGCCTTCGGCGGGCGCATATTCGATGCCCTCGATGTCGCTCGTGACGTCGCCGATATGGTCCAGCACATCCTGCACTGTATTGTTCGGGTGAACGCGGAAATTGACGAGCGCGGTCGCGCGCTGGGCCAGCACGTTTTCCTTCGCGGAGCCGGCTAGCATCGTCGGCGCGGTCGTGGTGCGGATCATCGCATTGCCTTGCGGAGAGGCCGCAAAACCGCTTTCGACCAGACCGCCCAGAAGCCACTGATTGGCGAGCGCCATGCGCTGGACAAAGCCCATATCGGCCGCGACCACCTGCATCATGTCCGACGTGGGCGAGGATGAGAGGTCTGCGGGCATCTGGTTCTCATCCAGCGCGACGAGGGCCCGCGAGAGGCGTACCGTTGCGCTTTCGCGCGGCGGCGCCGAGGAATGCCCCCCGTCGGCCAGCGCGGTGATCTGCACCGTCACATAACCTTTTTCCGCAACGCCGATCAGGCCTAGCGTACCGCCTGTAACGGGATTGTCCTCAACCACCATGAAGCCTTCATCGAGCGCCATGACGGGGGTCACGCCCCGTTCCTTGAGCAGAGCGATGCCGGCTTCCGCACCGGCGCCCAGAACTTCTTCGTCATGGCCCAGCTGGACAAGGATCGTGCGGCGCGGTTCGAAACCGTCTTCGGCCAGCGCATCCAGTCCTTCCATGATCGCCACGAGTGAGCCCTTGTCGTCCATCGCGCCGCGTCCATAGACATAGCCGTCGACGATCTCGCCGGCGAAAGGCGCGCCCGTCCAGTCATCCTCGGTGCCGATATTCACTGGCACGACGTCCTGGTGCGCCATCAGCAGGATGGGGTCGAGCGAGGGATCAGAGCCTTCCCACGTATAGAGCAGCGTATATCCGCCCGGAACGGTCTCTTTCGACGCTGCTGCATGGAAGGCCGGATAGGTCTCTTCCAGCCAGGACTGCAGTTCCAGCCAGGGGCCTTCCTGTCCCGGGCGCGGGTCGCCGGAGGACAGTGTGATCGTGCGGAAACGGATCGCTTCGGAAAGGTGCTCTGCGGCCTCTTCGGCGGAGATGGCAGGCGGCTCCGGCAGCTCGACCTTCTGGACCGTGTCCGGCGCGCCGCCATAGTTCAGGGTACGGATCACCAGAACGGCGATCAGCAACAGGAGGAGCGCCCCCACTCCAAGCAGGATTTTCTTGATCATACCGGCCCTCCCTCATGCGGCGTGCTTCGGCGCACTCTCATACGCTCAGCCCGCAGGGGCAAGAGGCTGTGCCACTCTCTGCTGATGAGAGCACAGAGTTACAGGGTGTTGGACCGGCCGGTGCGTCGAGAAGTCCTAATTCGGGCTCAGGCCTGACCGGAGACGGCCAGGACATCCTCCACCGTGCGAAGGCCCGGCTTCGGAGACGTCACCAGAACCGCCATATTGCCCGGAAGGTGCTTGTTATCGAGCATCTTCTCATGCGCGGCTGGAATATCGGCCCATGGGAAGACTTCCGACATGCACGGGTCGATCCGTCGGTCGATGACCAGCTGGTTGGCAGCGGACGCCTGCATCAGGTTGGCAAAGTGGGAGCCTTGGACACGTTTCTGGCGCATCCACAGGAAGCGGGCATCCATGGTCAGGTTGAAGCCGGTCGTCCCGGCGCAGATGACCACCATGCCACCGCGTTTCACCACGAAGACCGACACCGGAAAGGTGCTTTCGCCCGGATGTTCGAACACGATGTCGACATCCTTCTTGCCGGTGATTTCCCAGATGGCCTTACCGAATTTGCGGTTCTCGCGCATATAGTCGCTGAATTCCGGCCCGTTGACCTTGGGCAGCTGGCCCCAGCAGTTGAAGTCCTTGCGGTTGAGCACGCCCTTGGCGCCCATCGAATAAACGAAGTCGAACTTTTCCGGGTCGGACACGACCCCGATGGCGTGGGCGCCGGTCACCGCGCAAAGCTGCACGCCGAAAGATCCGAGGCCGCCGGACGCGCCCCAGACCAGGACGTTGTTGCCGGGCTTCACGATATGCGGGCGGTGGCCGAACAGCATGCGGTAGGCGGTCGCCAGCGTCAGCGTATAGCAGGCGCTCTCTTCCCAGGTGAGGTGTTTCGGGCGCGGCATGCACTGACGGGCCTGAACGCGGCAGAACTGCGCGAAGGAACCGTCTGGCGTCTCATAGCCCCAGATGCGCTGGCTGGGCGAGTTCATCGGGTCGCCGCCATTACACTCCTCATCGTCGCCATCATCCTGGTTACAGTGGATGACAACCTCGTCGCCGGGCTTCACGCGGGTGACCTTGCGGCCGACGGCCCAGACAATGCCGGCGGCGTCAGAGCCTGCGATATGGAAATCGGCCTTGTGAATGTCGAAGGGGGAAATGGGCTCACCGAGGCCGGCCCAGATGCCATTATAATTGACGCCCGCGGCCATGACGAGCACCAGCACCTCGTCGGAATCGATTTCCGGCACGGGCACCTGTTCCAGTTGCATGGCCGTCGCGGGGCGCCCGTGACGCTCTCGCCGGATCGCCCAGGCATGCATGAATTTGGGAACGTGGAACTCGGGCGGGATCTCGCCGAGCTCGTAAATATCTTTCTGCTCGCGCGCCTTTGTCGCAACACTCATTCTACAATTCCTCCGATAGACCTCTTGTGAGCAATATTTTTCTTGTGCTTCACAAATTTCCTCTATGGCGGGACACTGACCAAAACATTGCCCCCAAGGCAAGGGAAAAATTGTTGCAGCGCAGCATCAGCGAACCCGAAGGACGAGTTTTCAGACCATGCAGCCAGCCGATATTGTTTACCTGAACGGCGCCTTCGTGAAGAAGGAAGAGGCCGCCCTGTCGCCTTTCGACAGGGGCTTCCTGTTTGCCCATGCCGCCTATGAAGTAACGGCCGTTTTCGCGGGCAAGCTGGTCGACTTTGGCGCGCATGCCGCCCGCCTTTTCCGCACGCTGGAAGGTATCGACATTCCGGCCCCTCTGGACGAAGCAGGTCTTGAGCAGCTCCATCTCGACCTTCTCGCCAGGAATGGGGTTGAGGAGGGATTCGTCTATCTGCAGGTCAGCGCCGGCGCCTATGGCGGCCGCGATTTTGCGGGTCCGGCGACGCTGCAGCCCGGTCTCTTTCTCTTCTGCGAGCCGCGCAACCTCATCGGCGAGAGGGCGAGGGACGGCATTGCCTCTGTCCTGGTCGAGGATCAACGCTGGAAGCGCCGTGATTTCAAGACAACCCAGCTCCTCTCGCAGGCGCTTGCCTATCGTGAGGCCGACCGGGCGGGCGCTTTCGGGGCCATCCTGCATGAGGACGGTACGGTCACCGAAGCCGCCTCGGCCAATCTCTGGGTCGTGCTCGATGGAGACCGTCTTGTCACCCGCAATCTCGGGCGGCAGATCCTGCCGGGCATTACGCGTCAGAGTGTGATCCACAGGCTGGGCGAAGACGGTCTCGCGGTGGAAGAACGCGCCATCAGCCTGGAAGAGCTTCGCGGCGCCGGTGAAGTCTTCACCACCTCGGCAACGGGGCTGGTCCTGCCGGTAGTGACCCTGGACGGCGCCCCCGTCGCATCAGGGCGGCCCGGCCCCGTCACCCGGCGCGTCCAGCGCCTCTATTACCGCGCCATCGGCGCCGACCTTGAGACGCGGGCGCCCTGGGTCAGTCCACAATAGGTTTTGCGCGGCGCGCACTGATCGTATTGGCGAGTTTCATCGAGAGGATCATGGACGCGAGCACAACCGTGACCAGATTGGCGAGGATGATGGGCAGGCTTTGGATCAGGATGCCATAGACGAGCCAGAACATGATGCCTGTCGTGAACAGGATATACATGTAAAGCGACAGCCCCTCAGTGTTGCGCGTTCGCAGAACAAGGATTGCTTGCGGCACGAAGGAAGCCGTCGTCAGGCAGGCGGCGACCAGTCCCAGAATTTCAGCCATCGTATCGGGTCCATTCCAGCAGAAAGCCCGCATGTATCATGAGCGTGAGGACGTGTCTGTCAGCTATCTGCGCGGGCCATTTTGCCCGTCCTTGCGCCCGCGTCCGATCACCTCGCCTTCGATAATCTCGCCGCCGCCATCGCCCGGGTCAGTGCCGTCAGGATTAATGCCGAAGGGGCCGAGACGCACGCTGTGGCTGGACGTGTCGATCACCCCGTCCAGCAGCTTGACCGGTATCGCCAGACAGATCGCCGCGAAGGCTGCCCAGAAACCGAGGATGGCCGCATCGGTCGAGGTCAGGCGGTTGTCGAGATCGATTTCGGTGAAGAGGGCGCCAATCCCGGCAAACGCCACGAACAGGACACCGCCCAGCAGGGTCTGCCCCAGGAATTTCGCTGACAGGCGCTGAAAAGTCGGCCATGCGGGTGGCTGCGACTTCACTGCGCGAAGGACCACGGGCCGCACCGCCGTCATCACAGCCGCGATCAAGATCACCATGGCCGGGCTGCGCTCCAGCGCCACCGCCGTGAGGATCGCGGCCGGAAAGGCGAGGATGGCTGCAAGGCGCAGCATCAGGCTCAGTCTGATAAGGCCGGTCATTGAAATCACTCCCTTTTGACGACTGCCGCGCCCGTTTGCGTTCCACGCAGGACCCGTTCGCAAGGCGTTGCATCTGCGCAAGATTGTTTTGCCAGAGTGTGCCTGCAATCCCCCGACTGGTATAACTTGCCCTGACGCTACGTTCAGTACATGTTGCGGCGCAATACCGGAGGAACGTAAAAATGGATCGTGGAGACTATCAGCACGACGCAGACCGGCCCTGGATTTTCAGGACATATGCCGGCCATTCTACGGCGGCAAAATCGAACGCGCTTTACCGCTCCAATCTGGCGCGTGGCCAGACGGGCCTGTCCATCGCTTTCGATCTGCCCACACAGACCGCTTATGACAGCGACCATGTCCTTTCAAAGGGCGAGGTCGGAAAGGTCGGCGTCCCGGTCTCCCACCTCGGCGACATGCGCACCCTGTTTGAAGAGCTGCCGCTGGAGGAAATGAACACCTCCATGACGATCAATGCGCCGGCGGCCTGGCTGCTTGCGCTCTATGTCGCGCTGGCCGATGAGCGCGGCGATGACCGCAAGAAGCTGCGTGGCACGGTCCAGAACGACATCATCAAGGAATATCTCTCGCGCGGCACCTATGTCTTTCCGCCAGAGCCCTCCATGCGCCTCATCGCCGACATGGTGAGCTGGTGCTATACCGAAGTGCCCAAGTGGAACCCGATGAATGTCTGCTCCTACCACCTGCAGGAGGCGGGCGCGACACCGGAGCAGGAGCTGGCCTATGCCCTCGCAACCGCTTGCGCGGTGCTGGACAAGGTAAAGGCGGGAGGCCAGGTGCCCGAAGAAGACTTCCCGACCGTTTTTGGCCGCATTTCCTTCTTCGTGAATGCCGGCGTTCGCTTCGTGACAGAGCTCTGCAAGATGCGCGCGTTCACCGATCTCTGGGAAGAAATTGGCCGGGAACGCTATGGCGTCACCGACGAGAAAGCGTTGCGCTTTCGCTATGGCGTCCAGGTCAACTCGCTCGGCCTGACAGAGCAGCAGCCGGAAAACAATGTCTATCGCATCCTGCTTGAAGCGCTCGCCGTCACCCTGTCGAAGCGCGCCCGCTGCCGTGCGCTCCAGCTTCCCGCCTGGAACGAGGCAATGGGCCTGCCGCGTGAATGGGACCAGCAATGGTCGCTGCGCCTGCAACAGATCCTCGCCTATGAGACCGACCTTCTGGAGTTCGAGGACCTGTTCGATGGCAGCCATGTCGTCGATGCCAAGACCGACGAACTCAAGCGCGGCGCGCGCGAAGAGCTTGCGCGCCTCGATGAGACCGGCGGCGCGGTCGACAATGTCGGCTATATGAAGACCAGCCTTGTGGGCGCGCATGTCGAGCGCATCCTCGCCATCGAAAGCGGCGCCCAGACCGTTGTGGGCGTCAACCGCTATGAGGAGACCGCCGAAAGCCCGCTCAGCGCTGGCGAGAAGATGATTGAGACGGTCGATCCCATGGTTGAGGCAGGCCAGGTCAAAGCGCTGAAAGAGTGGCGCCAGGCGCGCGACAATGAGGCGGCCACCGCCGCCATCGATGCCCTTAAAGCGGCCGCCCGCTCCGGTGAGAACATCATGGAGCCCTCCATTGCGGCGGCCAAGGCAGGTGTGACGACAGGCGAGTGGGGTACGGCCCTCCGTGATGTCTTCGGCGAATATCGCGGACCCACCGGCGTTGCGCTCACCATCGAAACGCGCGGCGACGAACAGATCGAGAAGACCCGTGCACGCGTCGAGAAAGTCTCTGAATCGCTTGGCCGGCAGCTGACCTACGTCCTCGGTAAGCCGGGCCTGGATGGCCATTCGAATGGCGCTGAGCAGATTGCCAGCCGTGCCCGCGCCTGCGGCATGAACGCTGTCTATGAAGGCATCCGCTTCACCCCGGCAGAGATCGCCGCGCAGGCAAAGGAGGCTGGCGCCCACGTCGTCGGCCTCTCAATCCTGTCCGGCAGTCACCTCGATCTTGTCCGCGAGACGATTGGGGAGCTTCGCAAGGCGGGCCTTGAAAATGTGCCGCTCATCGTTGGCGGAATCATCCCGCCAGAGGATGCCCGCGCGCTGAAGCAGATGGGCGTGCGCCGCGTCTATACGCCGAAGGACTTCCGCATCACGGAAATCATGGACGATGTGGTCGATACGGTAGAGGACGCGTGGCTGGAGAAGGTCTAGCCTCGCTGACCAGCGCCGGTTTACGCCTCAGGATAGTCCTGAAGACGCTCGATGGCCTGTGCCCAGTATGCTGATACGCGCTGCAGATAGTCCCGCGCCGCATCGAGGCCTTCGGGGACAAGCCTGAACCGGCTTTCGCGTCCGACACGTTGATTGGATACCAGCCCGGCCTCTTTAAGCACTTTCAGATGCTTTGTCACGGCCTGCCGGCTCATGGCAAAGTCGCTCGCCAGATCGGATATCGAGTGGGCGCGGCCATCGGCCAGCGTGGTCACCATCAGCAGGCGCGTCCTGTCTCCCAGCGCGGCGAAAAGTGGAACGGGGTCTGTTTTCAACATGGGCTCAGGCCGAATGTAACCGTTTGGTTGCGTCTTTTGTAAAAGACCCCACCTCTTTTCGCAACGATAAAGTTGCTTATTGTTCCGGCTTCCGCGCCGCGCTGGTTGCCCCGGCCCCATCAGCCCCTAGATTGAAGGACCAGTAATGGAGATCGGTGTCAGGCCGCCGATATAATTTATGACCCTGCTTCTCGTCTATCTCGCGCTCGCCATTGGCGTCTCCTTCTTCTGCTCGATTGCCGAAGCCGTTCTCCTCTCTGTCAGGCCGTCCTATATCGCGACGCTGCAAGAGAAAAAGCGGCCCGGGGCCAAGGTTCTGGCGAAGTTGCGGGCGCGGATTGATCGGCCCCTGGCGGCCATCCTCACAGCCAACACCATCGCCCACACGGTCGGCGCCGCAGGTGTCGGCGCCCAGTCTGCGATCGTGTTCGGCAATGCCTATCTCGGCGCGACCTCGGCCGTCCTCACACTTCTCATCCTGATCTTCTCGGAGATCATCCCCAAATCGCTTGGCGCGGCCTATTGGCAGAAACTGGCGCCCCCTTTCGGCATGATGATCTGGTGGCTGACTATACTGCTCACGCCTGCCGTCATCATTTTCGAACAATTGACCCGCTTTGTCTCACGCGGCGCAGACGGCCAGCCGACCTTCACCCGCGATGAGATGCAGGCCATGGCGCAGATCGGCGCCGAAGAGGGTGCAATCAATGCGCGCGAGCACCGCATTCTCAGCAATGTGATGAAGCTCAACCGGCTCACGGTCCGCGATATCATGACCCCGCGCCCCGTCATTTTTTCGGTCAGTGAGGGGATGAGCGTGAACGAGTTCTTCCAGGAGCATTCGGAAAAACCCTTCTCGCGGATCCTGGTCTATGATGACAATCCGGATTCGATTTCCGGCTACGTCCTCAAGAATGACCTGCTACTTGCCCAGGCGCGGGATGATTTCAGCGCCACGCTGGGCGAGCTGAAGCGCGATATCCTCACCATTCCGGACTTTCGCACCGCTTCGGTGACGTTCGGCATGTTGATGGAGGACAAGAGCCATATTGCGCTGATCGTTGACGAATACGGTACGGTGCAGGGGCTGGTCACACTTGAAGACATTGTGGAGACCTTGCTCGGCCTCGAAATTACCGACGAGCAGGACGTCGTTGAGGACATGCAGAAACTCGCCCGCAAGCGCTGGAGAGAGCGGATGAGCGTGATGGGCATCAATGCAGACGCGGTTGAGGACAACAAGTCCGGGTCATAGCAATCGCGGGCCGGCCCGCCTGTCGCTGCCAATAAAATGCCCGCCTCGCCATTTCTGACGAGACGGGCCCCTTCGCCCCGCCTTTCGGCAGCTCTTGCTCAGACCGGGATATTGGCCCGGAGCATGTTGTAATAGTCGCGGATGCGCTCGACATAGCGCACAGGCTCATAGCCGCGCGCATAGCCGTGATTGACGGAATTATAGTATTTCGGTCGGGTCAGGAGCGGCAGCATCCGTTCGATATTGTCCCATTCATTTGGATTGAGACCCTGGCGGCGCGCCAGCGTCCGCGCGTCATAGATATGGCCCATCCCGACATTATAGGCGGCGAGGGCAAACCAGAGGCGGTCTTCGCCTTCAATGGCGTCGGGCAGGCGATCATAAAGCCGTTCCAGATAGCGCGCGCCGCCATCTACACTCTGTGCCGGGTCGAGACGGTTCTCGATACCAACTTCCCGGGCCGTGACGCGCGTCAGCATCATGATACCGCGCACGCCGGTCGGGCTGACGGCCTGGGGATCCCAGTGGCTTTCCTGATAGGATTGTGCGGCCAGCAGGATCCAGTCAAAGGGTTTTTCTTCAGCGGCCGCTTCGAAATACGTTCTGTAACGGGGTAATCGGTCTTCCACGCGTTCGACAAAGCGCAGAACCTCGACATAGTCGAAGTCATCGAGGTGTCCGAACCAGTGTTCGTCCAGCTCCTCCAGATAGCCATTGGCGTGCGCTTCCATGAACCAGCCGGCCAGCGCCTGATCCATGCCGGCAATCTCCGGATTATAGACCCAGCCAAGAGGCCGCGGCTCTGTGAGCGACATCGGAATGACAAGATCGGGATAGAGCCGGCGGGCATATTCGGCGAGATGCGAATCCGCCACCGTGCAGTCGAGGCGCTTTTCCGCGACATCACGGAGCATGGGGAGGGCAGACCCTGCGATCTGCGTATCAAAGGTCAGTGCCGGATAGTCCTCAGCATGGGCCGACAGGGTCTCAGCATAGGAAGAGCCCTCCACAACGGTCAGATTGACCTCGGTCAGTGCTTCCAGGTCCTGCGGTGCGGGACCATCCTGATGGCAGACAACGCTTTCTGTTACATTGCGATAGGCGGGCCCGAAAGCGAGCCGCGCCTGGCGCGTATCGGTAATGGTGAGATTGGCAGCAGCCAGATGTGCCCGGCCGTCCTCCATGGCGTCCAGTATCTCATCGATACTGTCCATCTGGATGAAACGGGGCGTCACGCCAAGGTCGTCGGCGAAGGCTTGGACAAGATCAGCCTCATAGCCGATTGCGCCCTCCGTCGTTGCGCTGAACGTGGTCGGTCCTTCGAGCGTCAGGACGATCAGATTTCCATCCTGCTGGATGGTTTCGACAGACCCGTCCTCAACGACATTGGTCGTCTCTGGCGCGGAATTGCATCTCGTGGTGCTTAGCCCTGCCAGGATCGTCGCGCCAGCTATAAAGCTAATGCGAACTTTCTCTTGCATACCTCAATAATAGACGAGGGCGCGATGAGTTCAAATTTTTGCCAGATTACCCGCTGCCGGCCTCAGTTGTACAACTATGGCGTGTCTGACGGACTCTGACGGGGCGGTTCTGGCAAAATCCGTCCCGCTTGTGCAGGGCAGCTTAGGGCCTAGGCCTCGAAGTCCGGGTCGTCGCGGCTGCCGAAGAGGCGGCCCTTTTCGGTGAAGAGGACAATGGCGAGGCAGCCAAGGCCAAGGCCGATATAGCCTTCGAGGATGGGGACAACCGAGCCATTGAAACGGCTGGCCACCAGCCAGCCAAAGAAGCTTGCCACCGTGGTGGTCATGAAGCCATAGGCCGCGCTGCCCGTCCCCGCGATCTTGCCCAGAGGCTCCAGGGCAAGGGCGGAAAAATTCGCCCCGATGAGACCGAAACAGGCAAAGGTCAGGGCAAACAGCGGATAGAAGATGATCAGCCGTTCTCCAAAGACCCTCATCGCCGCAGTATTGGCGACGGCGAGTATGATGAAGCCGAGCAGCACCGTATGGCTGACCCGGCGCATGCCGATCCGCTCGACAATACGCGAATTCATGAAATTGGCGACCGAGAGGGCGCCCGCGATCCCGGCGAACCACAGGACAAAAGTGTCTGCCTTGTCGAACACGTCGCGGAAGACCTGTTCAGAAGACGCAACATAGGAAAAGAGCGCGCCAAAGATCACGCCGCTCGCGCACATATAGCCCAGTGTCACGCGTGTCGTGACGACCTGCCTGTAGGCCCGCAGCGAGCCGCCGAAATTCAGGGGCGGCCTGTCTTCTGCGGGCAGGGTCTCGGGCAGGCGGATTGTGATCCAGACCATCATCAGGATGCCGGCCAGGCCGAGCACGCCGAACGTCCACTGCCAGGGGGCAAACAGCATGACGCCCTGCCCAAGCGACGGGGCAAGGATCGGCACGACCATGAAGACGGTCATGACAAGTGACATGAGCCGCGCCATGGCCCGTCCGCCCATGAGGTCGCGCACCACGGAGACGGCAATCACGCGGATGCCCGATGCGGCGATCCCCTGCAGGAAGCGGATAACAAGCAGCATGGAGAAGCTCGTCGCCGCCATGCAGGCAAAGCCGGTGAGCGTGTAGAAGGCGATACACCCCAGCACGATCTTCTTGCGGCCTACGCTGTCCGAAATCGGACCGAAGACCAGCTGCGGCGCCCCGAAGCCCAGCACATAGGCAAAGATCACCAGCTGCTGGTCATTGGCTTCTTCCAGGGCATAGGACTGGGCAATATTGTGCAGGGCCGGCAGCATCGTATCGATGGCAAGTGCATTCAGCGCCATCATGGCGGCGATCATGCCGACAAATTCCCAGAGCGGCATGGGCAGCTCCGGGCGGATCGCGGGCTTCAGCGTCTGGCCGGTCTCGGCTTGCATCGGAAGGTCTCGTCTTTGGTCCAGCACGGCTACTTGGACCACCTTGCGACAATTGCAACCATTGCTCGCGCATGGCTGCAACTGATGACCACAGAAAAAAGGAAGGACGCGGCTCTCTAGAAGCCCGCGCCGGGCTGGGCGAGATAGTCTTTCTCCTCGGGCGTGGAGGTCCGGCCCAACACCTCATTCCGGTGCGGAAAGCGCCCGAATTTTTCAATGACCTCGCGGTGGCGATAGGCATAGTCGAGCGTTGTGCTACAGAATTCGCGATAGCCCTCGCGCGCCTCTTCGGTGAGTGCTTCGAAAAGTTTCACGGACAGATTCTGGTTCGCCATCGTTTCTGAATGTTCTGCCGGCAGATAGAAAAAGACCCGCTCGGGCTCACTGAGCTCCTTGTCCTCGCCGCGCTCGAGACCCGTCTGCATCAGAAACCGGCTGAGCGGATCGTGCATGAAGCTGTAGCGATGACCGCGAAAGACGTTCCGGCTGAACTGGTCCAGCACGATGATAGCCGCAAGCCGGCCCCTGGCTCCGCGCTCGGCCCAGTCGGCCGCGAGCCCTGCGGCAAGCTCGCCCATGACCGGCACGAACCGGTCGGCGATCTCGGCATCGGTCTCGATGCTCTTCATGAACCACAGCTTGTTCTTTTCAGAAAGGCTCGCCGGGTTGGTCGGTGTGTCACCCAGCCAGTAGTCCAGAACCTCTTCGGGGGAGGTCATTACCCGCCTCCCGGCGCGGCGGGTCGGCGCGCGACGATCATATAATTGACCTGCGTATCCCCGGAGAGGCGCCAGCTGTCGGCAAGCGGATTATAGGACACGCCCTGTGGCGGATCGGTCTCAAGACCCGCCACCTGAAGCGGCGCTGTGATTTCAGCCGGGGGCAGGAATTTGGAAAATTCATGCGTCCCGCGCGGCAGCCAGCGAAGAACGTATTCCGCGCCGACAATCGCAAGCGCAAACGCTTTTGGCGTCCGGTTCAGGGTCGCGACGATCATCAGCCCGCCGGGACGCAGCAGCGCGGCCGTATCCTTCATGAATTGCGCAGGATCTGCCACATGCTCGACGACTTCCAGATTGAGGACGATGTCAAACGGCTCGGTCCCATCCTCCAGCAGGCCTTCCGCGGTGCCGGCACGGTAGTCGATCTCAAGCCCTGCCTCGCGCGCATGCGTGAGCGCGGTCTTGATGTTTGCCTCGCTCGCATCGACGCCGGTCACCGTTGCACCCATGCGCGCCAGCGGTTCGCTCACCAGCCCGCCACCGCATCCGATGTCCAGCACGCGCAGCCCTGCAAGCGGCTTGCGGGCCTGGTCGTCCAGCCTGAAATGGTCGACCGCCGTTTCGCGAATGAAGCCAAGCCTGACCGGATTGAAGCGGTGCAGGGGGCGGAATTTGCCTTTCGGGTCCCACCATTCCGCCGCCATGGCGGAAAATTTTGCCACTTCATCGCTGTCTATGCTCGGCCGGCGCGGGGCGGTGGCGGGGCTTTCTGATATTTCATCCATCAATTTAGCAAACCTGTTTGCGCTATCCCTGTGACATGACTAAAGAGGCGCGCGTGGCATCTTCGATGTCATCAACTCCTGGATCTCTTAGATGGGAAGGCTTGGCGGCGAGGCAATGCAGCGCACAGTTCTGAAATTCGGAGGCACGTCGGTCGCCGATCTCGAACGGATCGCACACGTTGCCGATCTCGTCTCCTGGCGGGCAGGGCAGGGCGAGAAGCTGGCTGTCATCGTCTCTGCCATGGCAGGTGAGACCAACAAGCTTGTGGGCTATGCACGCGGCGCCGCGGGCGATACGCTGACGGGGTCTGATTTCGACGATGAGTATGATGTCGTCGTCTCCTCCGGTGAGCAGGTCACCAGCGGCCTTCTGGCGCTCGCGCTTCGCAAGCGCGGGCTTAAAGCGCGCAGCTGGCTTGGCTGGCAGCTTGCCATGAAGACCAGCCCCGCCCATGGCAGCGCCCGCATCATGGGGTTTGAAAATTCCGGCCTTCTGGACGCGGTCGATGGCGGCGAGGTCGCCGTGATTGCGGGCTTTCAGGGCGTCACCGATGAGGGGCGCGTCTCTACGCTCGGCCGGGGCGGATCGGACACAAGCGCGGTCGCGGTGGCCGCGGCGCTGGGGGCAGATAGCTGCGACATCTATACCGATGTCGACGGGGTCTACACCACGGACCCGCGCATCGTTCCCCAGGCGCGCCGGCTCGACAAGATTTCCTATGAAGAGATGCTGGAAATGGCGTCTCTTGGCGCCAAGGTGCTCCAGACCCGTTCTGTCGAGCTTGCCATGAACCACCAGGTGCGCGTGCGCGTCCTGTCCAGCTTCGCCGCTCCCGGCGAGGACAATCCGGGCACCTATGTCTGCAGTGAGGATGAAATCGTGGAAAAACAGGTCGTCAACGGCGTGACGTATTCGCGCGACGAAGCCAAGGTCACCCTCTACGGGGTTGAGGACAAGCCGGGCGTCTCTGCGCGCCTCTTCTCCCTGCTGGCCGATGCCGGGGTCAATGTCGACATGATCGTCCAGGCCAATGCGCGTGGGCCGGAGCGCGCCAATATGGTGTTCACCTGCACCAGCGCAGACAGCGAAAAGGCTGAAAAGCTCCTTCTGGACCGCAAGGGCGAGATCGGCTTCGAAAGCCTGTCTGTGACCCGTGATGTCGCCAAGGTTTCCGTGATCGGCGTCGGCATGAAGAGCCATACCGGTGTTGCCGGCACCATGTTCGACGCCCTCTACAAGAAGGGCATCAATATCGATGTCATATCGACCTCGGAGATCAAGATTTCGGTCCTGATCGACGCAGCCTATACAGAGCTTGCCGTTCGCGCCCTTCATACCGCTTTCGGACTTGACGCTGCGTAGACAGGCCCGCCAAGTGCGGCTCAGCCATGCCTCAGATTTTTTCGGTCCCTCGTCTTCTCATCAATCGCCTCCGCGATGTGATGGCGGGCGATATGGAAGCCGATACACGGCTTCAGAAAGTCGTGACGCTGATTGCCGGCACGATGATCGCCGACGTCTGCTCGATCTACAAGCGCACCGAAACGGACGAGCTTGAACTGGTTGCCACCGAAGGTCTGGCGCTGTCGGCGGTCCACCAGACACGGATGGCTCTTGATGAAGGCCTGGTCGGCCAGATTGCGCTATCAGGCGAGCCACTCTCGATACAGGATGCTCCACGTCATCCGGCCTTTTCCTACCGGCCGGAAACCGGCGAGGACCCCTATCACGCCTTTCTCGGCGTGCCGATCCTGCGCGGGGGCCGTGTCATCGGTGTCCTGACCGTCCAGAACCGGACAGAACGCCTATATGAAGAAGACGAAGTCGACAGCCTCCAGACCATTGCCATGGTGCTGGCTGAGGTCGTCGCCGCCGACGCCCCGACTCAGCCCAGCGCGCCGGACCCGCGCGAAAGCCGCTCGGTCACCCTGCGCGGGCGCATTCTGGGTGAGGGGCTCGGTCTGGGCCCCGCCCGTCTGCACGACCCCATCGTCTCGCCGGCCCGGTATTTTACCGAAGACCCGGATGCCGAAGCCCTGCGGCTGCGCCGGGCGCTGCGCCAGCTTCAGACGTCCATAGACCGTATGCTGACCAGCGATGTCAGCGCCATTTTCGGCGAACCCCGCGAAGTGCTCGAAGCCTACAAGATGCTCGCCAGCGATCCGGTCTGGGCCGCAAGGCTTGAAGAAACCGTGCGGTCTGGCCTCTCTGCAGAGGCGGCGGTGGACCGGTCCCGGCGCGAACACCGTAACAAGCTGGACAACGCTGCGGATCCCTATC
Source organism: uncultured Henriciella sp. (assembly GCF_964005855.1). Taxonomy (NCBI): domain Bacteria; kingdom Pseudomonadati; phylum Pseudomonadota; class Alphaproteobacteria; order Hyphomonadales; family Hyphomonadaceae; genus Henriciella; species uncultured Henriciella sp. The sequence continues at coordinate 22,002 of NZ_CAXFSW010000020.1, read as the reverse complement.
TGCGCGAGCGCATGCACGATCTTGAGGACCTGGATAACCGTCTCCTGCGCGTTCTGTCCGGCGGCGATGCGGCAGGCACCGCCGATGGTGGTGGTGAGGGCGGCGAAGTCCTGATCGCGCGCCGGCTCGGACCGGCTGAGCTCCTCGAATACAGGAATTCCGGCCTCGCCGCGATCATCCTGGAAGAGGTTGCGCCCTCCAGCCACGCTGCCATCGTCGCCCGCACGCTCGGTATTCCGACGCTTGGCGGGGTCACCGGGGCCAGCGGCGCCGTGTCTCCCGGCGATCAGGTGATCGTCGATGCCGAGGAGGGCACGCTCCATGTGCGTCCCGATCAGGATCTGCTCGACGCCTATGCTACCCGTAGCCTGATGCGCACCGAACGCCAGGCGGCCTTTCAGGCGCTGCGCGACCAGCCTTCGCGCACCCGCGATGGCGAGGAAATCTCCCTGATGCTGAATGCCGGGCTCGCGCTTGATCTTGAGACGATGGATAAGACCGGCGCCGATGGCATTGGCCTCTTTCGTACAGAATTTCAGTTTCTCGTCTCCGACACGCTGCCCAAAATGGACTCCCAGGTCGGCCTCTACCGCCAGATCCTGGACTATGCGGGCAATCGGCCTGTGCATTTTCGCACGCTGGACCTCGGCGGAGACAAGATCCTGCCGAACGCCAATCGCGGCGATGAGGAAAACCCGGCGCTTGGCTGGCGGTCGATCCGCTTCGCGCTTGACCGTCCCGGTCTTTTCCGCCGCCAGCTGCGCGCCTTGGTGCGGGCCTGCGAGGGCGGCCCGCTCAGTGTGATGTTCCCCATGGTCACCAAGGCCGAGGAGTTCCTTGAGGCCAAGGCGCTTCTCATGAAAGAGGTCGAATGGAGCGTCGCGCATGGCTTTACGGCCCCGTGCGAGATACGCACCGGCGCCATGCTGGAAGCCCCCGCGCTTGCTTTTGCGCTGGCTGAACTCGCCGATGAGGCCGATTTCATCTCTGTCGGCACCAATGACCTCATGCAGTTTTTCCATGCCGCTGACCGCATGGTCCCTGCCGTCTCCGAACGGTATGATTTCGTCAGCCGCCCGGCCATGCGCTTTCTCGACATGATCCAGTCCGAATGCCGCAAATACGACCTGCCGGTCTCCGTATGCGGAGAAATTGCCTCTCACCCGCTCGAGGCGCTGTGCCTGATCGCGCTTGGCTACCGGTCACTGTCCATGCCGGCTGCCGGAATAGGGCCTGTCAAACGCATGCTGCGCTCTGTCGATCTTTCTGCCTTTGTGCCGGAATTCCGTGCAGCCTTATCCGGCCGGAGCCCAGACTTTCGTAACGAAGTGTTATCCATTGCGGCGTTACAAAAAATTGCCTTGAAAGACAGCTGATAGGCAACGTATACCGAAGATGCTGCATGGCATGGGGTATGCAGCTCCCACAATCTATCTGCCGGTCACCGATTGGAACATCGCGTCATGAAGGACGACGAGCGTAAATTACAAAGTGAATCTTCCGGAAGCGACTGGGTTTCTGGCCAGTCGGACGAGAGCGGATACACCGGACCGGATGAAACGATCATCGCGGACGAAAGTGCCGACAGCCCCTACACTGACAGTCTGATCGACAATTTTACCGCCGGCGGTATTCTCAGGGCCGCCCGGGAGCGTCAGGAACTCAGTATCGACGCCGTCTCCAGCGCGCTCATGCTGAACCATCGCGTCATCGAATGTCTGGAGCGTACCAATCAGCCGCCCGGCTACGATATGAGCCGCACACGTATCGCCGCAAAGAGCTACGCCAAATATCTCGGCGTCCCGGCGGATGCGGTCCTGGCGGATTTTCCCACCGATGAACAACCGCGCCTGGCCACGGCCGTGCCGCGCTCTTCGGTGTCGGAGACGTCCCGCGGTGTCGCCAGCCGCTATGCCCTGCCAGCTGCCGTCATGGCCTGCGTGGTCGTGCTTGGCGCGGCCATCGCTTTCCTCATCCGGCCGGGTGAATTTGCATCGAGCCGTTCCACCCCCTCTGTGGCGGAGCGGGTTGTGGCCGTGAACACGGCTCAGGAAAGCCTCTTTGCCCGCTCGCCGCTGGATGCGGCCCAGTCGGACGATCTCAATCTTTCCCTCGTATCTCTGCGTCCCGCATGGGTAGAGGTTCGCGGCCCGGACGGCACGATCTTCCGCAGCCGGACAATGGCGCGCGGTGAGGTTTACTATCCGCGTGTCGGGGCAGGGTGGACGATCACGGTCAAGGACGGCACGGCCTTTGAGTGGCGTGTCGATGACCGTGCGGTCGGAAACCTCGCCGAAACGGCGATCCCGGTCTACTCCGCCAGTATCGATGAAGCCGCAGCGCTCGCGGCCCAGCAGACCGAGCCGACCCTGGCAGCCGCCTCGAACAGCCGGCCCAGCCGCTAGAGACACGGCTTTTTCACGTTAGCATCGCTATGACAGAAAAAAGCCAGCCCGATGAGGCTGGCTTTAAACGTATTGGCTATTCGAATTCGCGAGCGCGCCTAGTTCTCCGTCAGACGCTGGAGCTGTTCGGCCTGGCTCAGCGAGCGCGAGAAGTGTTGCGGATCATCGCCCAGGACCGGGGCGTCCCGGCATTCGTCCGCGCAGTCATAGGTATAGGAGTTTCCGCCCCGATTGATGGTTACGAGATTGGCCGCATTGGTCGTCACCACGACATTGGTTTCGACCAGAATATTATTGTTCGCGTCAAATACGATAAGGTTGGTGGTGCCGAAGGATTTGCCGGTCAGAAGGATCATGCGAGGGTCCGCGACGGCGACGTCGGCAATGTTCTGGTTCCCGATAACGACATTTGCGGCAGGCCGTGAAAGGCGAAGCGGTTTGGTGACTCCGGTTTCCACCGTCATCTGCTGGGCCGCGGCGCTCATGCAGAATGCGCCTGCTGTCAGCGCCATGGCCATCATCTTCGGGAAGCATTGCATTGCGGGCTCTCCTGCATCGGCCTGCGAAAGGTTTCTTCACCTTTATCATCCAGAAGGTTTCGCGAAGCCTAACGCGGCGAGTGAGGCCCGAATACAGACCGGCGCCCAAGTCTTTGGTTAACCGATTTGGATCACTTGTTCAGAAATTCGACCGACCGATTTACGTGATATTTATCTGGAGTCTCTAGACCAGACCACGTTCCGACGAGAACAAGATATTCGGAACATCATAAATGCATGATGATGGAGTCTCCAAATGCAAAAGCTTGTACGTTTTTTCAAGAATGAGTCGGGTGCAACCGCTATCGAGTATGGCCTCATTGCTGCCCTGATCGCCGTCGCGATCATCAGTGCCGTTTCGGCGCTTGGTGGTACCACCAGCAACACCTTCCAGTCCGTTGCCGATGGCATGACGAACACCGGCAGCTAAGCCTGAACTGGGCTAGTCTGTAATGGCTACAGGTCAGCTTCGACTGACCGAATGAATAAGAGCCGTCGGGGCGCCCCGACGGCTCTTTTCGTTAGAGCGATGTCAAGTATTCGCCTCTAGACTTGAAACCCGTCCCGCCAAGACCAAGCGAGCCATCGCCATGATCCCCGCTCTTTTTGCCAGCGTCTTTATCGTTCTCTGCCTTTACGCGGCCGTGAAGGATGTGGAGACGCTGACCATATCGAACGGTCTCAATGCAATTATCGCCTTCCTGTTTATTCCGGCGGTCATCATCACCGCGCCGGGCTGGGATGTGGCAGGCGCGCATCTGCTCGCAGGCCTCGCGGCTTTCGCGATTTCCGTCCTCCTCTTCTCGCTGGGCGTGTTTGGCGGCGGGGACGCCAAAATGATCCCCGGCGTCATGCTCTGGCTCGGGCCTGCCGCTGCGATCCCCTTCATGACGGCGATGGCTGTGCTTGGCGGGCTTCTGGCGCTCACTGTCATTTTCGCCCGGCGCTTTGTCCCGGCCCATATCGCGCCCGCATTTGCGCGCGAGACATTGCTGCCGGGCAACGGCGTGCCCTACGGCGTCGCAATTGCGGGCGGCGCCATCTATGCCATGCCCTTCTCACCGCTCCTCTCATACCTGAACTTCTGAGCAATTCCAGCGGGTTAACTATGCCTTAGTCTGTGGATGCAAAAGTGCAGGCTGAAGGGGTTCCGATTTCGCGGACCTGTCTCGAGCCGGAGGGGTATCAGATGTCTCCCATGCGCCTGATCATACTGGTCGTCGCCGCCATGGCCGCGATCGGCGCAGCGTTTCTGGTGCGTGGCATGTCGAATGAGCCGGCACAGCGGGTCGATACGGCGCCACAGGTGATCGAGCGTGAGGTTGAGGTGTCCGCCACCAAGGTCCTCGTCGCAGCGGCCGAAATGCGGACCGGTTCGCTTCTGACACCTGAAGATTTCCAGTGGGCCGACTGGCCCGAAAGCGCCCTCAATCCCGCATATTACACCCAGGACGCCGATCCCGAGGCCGTCGAGGAGCTCGCCGGAAGCGTCGTGAAAACGCCGCTTCTGGAAGGCGAGCCAATTGTTGCCCAGAAGGTCGTCAAGAAAGGCGAGACCGGCTTCATGGCCGCTCTTCTCGCGCCCGGCATGCGGGCCATCTCCGTAGAGATCTCGCCTGAGACGGCCTCCGCCGGCTTTATCCTCCCCGATGACCGCGTCGATGTCATCCTTACCTACAATGTCGAGGTGATGGGTGATCGCGGCATGAGCGATACGACGCTCACGCGCACGGTGATCAAGAATGCCCGCGTTCTGGCCATCGACCAGATTTTCGGCGAGGGCGCCGACGGCGCGCCGGCGCTGACAGGCTCGACCGCAACGCTGGAGCTTGAGCCGCGTCAGGCAGAACTCCTCGCCCATTCCAGCCGTATGGGGTCAATCGCCCTGTCGCTGCGCAGTGTGGCAGATGTGAACGAGAATGACGGCCAGCCCACCGCCAATACCAGCCTGCTGGATGGCAATGGCGCCGAAAGTGGCGGCGGGGTCCGTGTCTTCAAGAATGGCAGCGCGAGCGGGGGAAGCTGATGAGCGCACTCTGGCGCACACTTATTGCGGCCTGCGCGGCAGGCCTGCTGCACGCTCCGGTCCCGGCCGGGGCACAAAATCTGATGGGCGTGTCCATCATGGAGCCGGGTGAGACCAATGTCTCGCAGACGATCCGGCTCGGGCTCAACAAATCGACAGTCATTGAACTCGACCGGCCGGTCGCCGACGTCGTGATCACCAATCCCGAAATTGCAGACGCCGTGGTCCAGACCGCGCAGCGGCTGATCTTCCGCGGTATCGAGGTAGGCGAAACCAATGCCTTCCTGTTCGACCGTGCTGGTCAGCCGATCCTCAACCTTGAAATCCTCGTCAACGCCGACACAGCCGCGCTGGAACGCCTTGTCGAGCGCTATGTGCCGGGCGCGCGCGTTTCCGTCGAAAGCGTCGGCGGCAATATGGTCGTCAGCGGCAATGTCGATAATATCGTCCAGTCCGATCAGATCATGCGCCTCATACGGGCCTATTCCGGCGACGACGAACTAGAGCCGGTCAACATGCTCTCTGTGGCTGCCAAGGACCAGGTCATGCTCGAAGTGCGCATCGTCGAGATGCAGCGCTCTCTGGTCAAACAGCTCGGGATCGACATCAACGCGCAGAGGAGTGGCAACCCTGAAGATGTCGTCAACTTCGACCTCTCCTCGGCAACGGCTCTCGCGGTGCAGGGCGGGGCCCTCGGTGGGCTGGGGTTCGACCCGAGCTACACCACCACTGACGCCGATGGCCGCCGGACGACGATCGGTGCGAGCATCGATGCGCTCGAACGGGTTGGTATTGTGCGCACACTCGCAGAGCCCAACATTTCCGCCATTTCCGGCGAAAGCGCGAAATTTCTGGCGGGGGGCGAATTCCCTGTCCCGACCGGGCAGGACGAAAACGGCCGTGTGACCATCGAATTCAAACCTTATGGTGTCGGCCTCGGCTTTACACCAGTGGTCCTCTCCGAAGGCCGGATCTCGCTCAAGGTTTCGACCGAGGTCTCTGAGCTGACCACGCAGGGGGCCTTCCAGGCCGCCGGCTCGCTGTCCATTCCCGCCTTAACCGTCCGGCGCGCCGAAAGCACGGTGGAGCTGCCAAGCGGCGGGTCCATGATGCTCGCCGGCCTGATCCAGAGCCGATCGCGCCAGTCGCTCGACCAGCTGCCGGGCCTGAAACGCCTTCCGGTGCTTGGGGCCCTCTTCCAGTCGCGCGACTTCCTCAATGAGGAAACTGAACTTGTGGTGATCATCACGCCTTACCTCGTCGATCCGACCTCCAAGAACAATCTGCGCACGCCGGCCGACGGGTTTGCCAATGCCAGCGATGCCCAGACCATCTTCTTCGGCGCGCTTAATGCCCAGTATGGCCGTGACGGTCAGGGGCTGAGCCGCGAGAACTACAACGCGCCCGTGGGCTTCATAGAGGAATAGGAGACAGAAAGATGCGCCTGACCCATCGCCCGCACCTCTTCCTCGCGCTCGCGGCTGCCGCGCTGACGGCGGCCTGCGCCTCAGGCCCGGACGGGTCCATTCCGCCTGCCTATCTGACCGGCACATCGCTCGACAATAATGAGATCGGTGTCGGCGAGGACATCCGCTCCATCCAGGTGGCCGTCGATGCGCGCAATGCCTGGATCAATCCGGCTGACCATGCCCGCATCCGTGCCTTTGCCGCAGATTACCGCCAGCGCGGCCATGGACCGCTTGTTGTTTCCGTGCCCGCCAGTCTCGGGGCTGATCCCTATGCCGTTGCCGCTGTGTCCGAAATGCGCGACATCGCCTGGGCCGAGGGTGTTGCCTATGATGACCTGCGCGCACGGGCCTACGATCCGGCCGGCCGCCGCGATGCGCCCCTGCTGCTCAGTTTCCAGGCCTATACGGCCATCGCGCCTTACTGCCCGCCCAAGTCCGCAGTGCAGTTTTCCGACATTACAAACAATAACGACATGGAGACCCTGGGCTGTTCGATCCGTGTGAACCAGGCGGCGATGATCGCAGAGCCAGCTGACCTTCTCGGTCAGCGCGCGCTCGAGGAGGGCGACATTGTACGCCGCCAGAACCAGCTTGAACTTTATCGCACCGGTGAGTCGACAGCAGCAGAGCGCAGCGAAGCTGAAACCGGCGCCATCTCGAACGCGGTGAACTAGGGACGGATTCAGGGCCTGAAAAAGCATGACCAACGAGAACGCACTTTTCGACGATGAATTCGACTTTGACGACGAGCCGAAGCGCTCCGGTGACCTTGTCGGACAGCTGACTGGCGCGCGCGGCGAGGAAGATGCTGAGGCCGGCTCACGGGTCGAACTGCCCCCGATGGAAGCCTATGAAGGCGGCGACCGCGCGATACCGGCGATCTCGGTCCTGGCCTTCTGCGAGACGCGCCGCGTCTCTTCCATTATCGACCGCGTCCAGAGTGACCGGCGCATGTCGAATGCCACGGTCGAGATCATTCCCGGCGGAATCCCAGCCGCCATCGAACACCTGGCCGAACATCCGACGCCAAACCTGCTGATTGTCGAATCCTCGGCGCCGGCCAGCCAGATGATCGCCCAGATCGATGAGCTTGCCGGCCATTGTGAGGAAGGCGTTGAGGTCATGGTGGTCGGCGCGACCAATGACATTGCGCTCTACCGCCAGCTCGTCGCCCGCGGCGTCAGTGAATATCTCGTGCCACCGATTGAGCCGGTGCAGATGGTTCGCTCCATCGCCAACATCTTCACCGATCCGGACGCGCCCTTTGTCGGCAAGTCCATCTCCGTGGTCGGCGCCAAGGGCGGGGTAGGGGCCTCGACCATTGCCCATAATCTCGCCTGGTCTCTGGCCGAGAATGCGCGCGTCAGCACCTCACTGGTCGATCTCGACCTTTCCTTCGGCACAACCTCGCTCGACTTCAACCATGAGACCCAGCAGACCATTGCCGACGCGCTGATGGCGCCTGACCGCGCCGATGACGCGGTGATTTCCCGCCTGCTGGCCAAGGCGACAGACCGGCTTTCCCTCTTTACGGCCCCGGCCAGTGTCAACCAGCTGATGGACATCGACGCCTCGGCCTATTCGACGGTGATCGAAGGCGTGCGCCGCCTCATGCCCTATGTCGTGCTCGACCTGCCGCATGGCTGGTCGCAATGGATCTACAATACGCTGATCAGCTCCGATGAGGTGATCCTGGTCTGCCAGCCGGACCTCGCCTCCCTGCGCAATGGCAAGAACATGCTGGACAAGCTGAAGACCCAGCGTCCGAATGACCGTCCGCCACGCCTTGTGATCAATATGATGGGCGTGCCCAAACGTCCCGAAATCCCGATCAAGGATTTTGCTGCTGCCATCGAGGCAGAGCCGGAGATCGTCCTGCCTTTCGATCCCCACCTCTTCGGCACGGCCTCCAATAAGGGCCAGATGATTTCCGAGGCGGATCCGCAATCCAAGCCGGCTGTCGCCATCGACCAGCTCGCCACCACGCTGTCTGGCCGCGAGACCATGCAGCCCGAAAAGTCGCTGCTCAAGAAACTCCTCGGAAAGTAATCGGGACTAGGAAAGCCTTATGTCCTTTGGAAAACGCTCAGCAAATGCAGTCAGGCCCGCGCCGCCCGCGCAGCAGCCGGCTAAACCTGCTGCGCGCCCCCAGCAGCCGCCCGCCGAGAAACCGGCAAAGCCCGCGCCGCCGCCACAGGCCGGCGCGCCCGATGCCGCCAGCCGCAAACCTGCAGCATCGAAGCCGCCGCCGGAGATGGCGAAAGAACGCGTGCACCGCGTCGACACCCGGTCTGAAGAATATTACGCGACCAAGACGACCATCTTCAACGCGCTGATCGACACGATCGATCTCGGCCAGCTTGCCCAGCTCGATGCGGCCAGCGCGCGCGAGGAGATCCGCGACATCGTCGTCGAGATCATCTCGATCAAGAATGTCGTCATGTCGATTTCCGAACAGGAACACCTGCTCGACGACATCTGTAACGACGTGCTCGGCTATGGTCCGCTTGAGCCGCTTCTGGCGCGCGACGACATCGCCGACATCATGGTGAATGGCGCCGACACCACTTATATCGAAGTCAACGGCAAGATCGAGCGGACCAATATCCGCTTCCGCGACAATGCCCAGCTGATGAATATCTGTCAGCGCATCGTGTCCCAGGTCGGCCGCCGCGTCGATGAAAGCTCACCCATCTGTGACGCGCGTCTTCTTGACGGCTCGCGGGTCAACGTTATCGCGCCGCCGCTTGCGATTGACGGGCCGACGCTCACCATTCGTAAGTTCCGGAAGGACAAGCTGCGCCTCGCTGACCTTGTGAAGTTCGGCTCCATTTCCGAAGCGGGCGCGGAAATCCTCCGCATCATCGGCCATTCGCGCTGCAACGTCCTCATCTCGGGCGGGACCGGTTCGGGTAAGACGACGCTTCTCAACTGTCTGACCGGCTTCATTGATCCGACAGAGCGCGTCATCACCTGCGAAGACTCCGCCGAACTCCAGCTTCAGCAGCCGCATGTCGTGCGCCTCGAAACCCGCCCGCCCAATATCGAAGGGTCCGGCGAGGTCTCGATGCGCGATCTCGTCAAGAACTGTCTGCGGATGCGCCCGGAACGGATCATCGTGGGCGAGGTGCGCGGACCGGAGGCGTTCGACCTCCTGCAGGCCATGAACACCGGCCATGACGGCTCCATGGGCACGTTGCACGCCAACACCCCGCGCGAAGCCCTCAGCCGTGTGGAATCCATGATCACAATGGGCGGTTTCTCGCTGCCGGCAAAGACGATCCGCGAAATGATCGTGGGCTCCATCGATGTCGTGGTTCAGGCCTCGCGGCTGCGCGATGGTTCGCGCCGGATCATGCAGATCACTGAGGTGATGGGCCTCGAAGGCGACACGATCATCCTTCAGGACGTCCTCAAATTCGAGGTCGAGGGTGAGGATGAGAATGGGCGGGTAAAGGGCCGCCATCGCGGCACAGGCATCGGCCGGCCCCGCTTCTGGGAACGTGCGGCCTACTACAATATGGAGCGCGATCTCGCCAAGGCGATCGATGCGCTGGAAACCTGATGCTGGGCGGCGACCTCATGATATACCTTGTTGCCGGTCTCGCCTTCGTGGCGCTGGCAGGGATCGGCCTTGCGCTGACCGGCTCGGATGGCAACACGGCCACTAAGCGGGCCAGGCAGCTCAAGGATGGCAGGTCCGCCAACAAGTCCCGCCAGCCGCAGGACGCGGCCTCCCAGCGCCGCCGTCAGACCCAGCAGATGCTCAAGAAACTGCGTGAGCGTGATGAGGCCCGGCGCAAGTCGCTGCTGCCACAGGACATTCGCGGCAAGCTTCTCCAGGCCGGCCTCGACATGAAGCCCGAAACCTTCTGGATCGCCAGCGCCGTGCTCGGCCTCGTGCTCGCTGTCCTGACCTTCCTGTCGGGCGCAGAAGGCCCGCCGCCCATTGCGGGGATCGAGATCAAGTCACGTCCCGCCATGGTCGTTGCAGGGGCCATAGCAGGCTTTCTCGGTATTCCGCGCTGGCTGCTCGGCTTTCTGACCAAGCGCCGCTACAAGAAGATGACGGCCCAGTTTGCCGATGCCATCGACATCATCGTGCGCGGCGTCAAATCGGGTCTGCCGCTCACCGAATGTCTGCGCATCATTGCGCGCGAAAGCCCCGCGCCGCTTGGGGCTGAGTTCAAGACCCTGACGGACAATATCCAGATGGGCACGACGATCGAACGCGCGCTTCAGCAATTCTACAAGCGCGTGCCCCTGCCGGAGGTGAACTTCTTCGTCATCGTGCTCACTATCCAGTCCAAGTCGGGCGGTAACCTCTCCGAAGCGCTCGGCAACCTCTCCAAGGTCATCCGCGAGCGCAAGATGATGCGCGAGAAGATCAAGGCCATGTCCTCTGAAGCCAAGGCGTCTGCGGGCATTATCGCCGCGCTGCCCTTTGCGGTCGGCATCATGGTGTTCATGACCACCCCCAGCTACATGATGGAGCTTTTCTACAAGCCGACCGGTCACATGATCCTCTTCATGGGTGTGGGCCTGATGTTTACCGGCGTCACCGTGATGCGCCGCATGATCAATTTCGACATCTAGGGGCGGGGCATGAGAAACTTCATCACCTCCCTCTCCGACCCGGCCATGCTGGCCTCGCTGCTGGCCGCCGTGGCCATGTTCGCGACTATTGTCTCGCTCGGCCTGCCCCTGCTGAAAGGCGACCGGCTGGAAACCCGGCTCAAACAGGTCACGACACAGCGTGAGAAGCTTCGCCGCGCCAACCGCGCTGCGCTGGAGCGCCGGGGCCTGAAGAAAGACAATTCCGGCCGGATCAGCGAGATTACCGGCAAGCTCAACCTGCAGAAGATGCTCGAAGACCCCAATGTCGAGCACAAACTGGTCCAGGCGGGCCTGAGGGGGCCCCGCCCGCTCGCCATCTTCTATTTCTTCCGCTTCGTCCTGCCGCTTGCGATGGCCTTCCTCGCCTTCGTCTACATCTTTCTCATCAACGATCTTGGTCTCAATCCGCAGATGAAGATCGGCGCGGTCGTGTTTGGCGCCGCCGCGGGGTTCTACGCCCCGAACCTCTACGTCTCGAACCTGGCCCAGAAGCGCCAGAAATCCATCATGCAGGCCTTTCCGGACGCCCTCGACATGCTGCTGATCTGTGTCGAATCCGGCATGTCGATTGAGCTTGCCTTCGCCAAGGTCGGCGCGGAAATCGGCGCGGCATCCCCGGACCTTGCCGAAGAGTTCCAGCTGACCACCGCAGAGCTTGCCTATCTGCAGGAACGGCGCACCGCCTATGAAAACCTCGCCAAGCGGACCGGCCATGAGGGCGTCAAATCGGTCTGTCTGGCGCTGATGCAGGCCGAACGCTACGGCACGCCGCTCGGCGATGCGCTCCGCGTGATGGCCAAGGAAAACCGCGACATGCGCATGTCCGAAGCCGAGAAGAAGGCCGCAGCCCTTCCGGCCAAGCTCACCGTGCCGATGATCCTGTTCTTCCTGCCGGTCCTGTTCCTCGTCGTGCTCGGCCCGGCCTATATCAAGTATCAGGACATGCAGGCCCGCAACGCCGCGGTCAGCGCCGATCGCTAGACGGCGCCGCGCGCCAGGGGCTGCCTCTAACGGCTGAGAGAGCCGCGCAGCTGCGGCACGGCCCGGCGGTCCGGTTCTGCCTCTTCCGGGACTTGCTGGATTTGCGGGGCAGGGGCATCTGCCTCCTCGCGTTCCAGAGACTCATAGCTGCGGGCAGGCGCCAGCATGGCGCGGATGGCCGACAGGTTGGCCTCCACCGTGCGGTCGGGCGCATGAGGATCGACGGCACGCATGGCGTCGAACTCGCCCTGCAAGCCAAGGATGAGGGCAAGGTTCTGGCGCACCCGTGCATCGGCGCCCGGCAGGGCGTAAGCCGTCCGGATCTCACGCTCGGCCGCGTCGAGATCGCCCGAAAGTGCCAGCGAAAGGCCGTAATTGGTCAGCGTCGAAATGCGCTCCGGCTCCAGCTCTAGCGCGCGGACATAGGCGGTCTGCGCATCGCGGTGGCGCTCGAGCCGGTCCAGCGCGACGCCCAGGGCGGCATGCGCGGTCGCATTGCCGGGCGCGATCACGGTGGCCTGGTAGAAGGCTTCCGCTGCCTCGCCCGGCCGGTTCTCGCTCATCAGGGCGCGCCCCATGATAAGCTGCAGTGCATCAGAACGCGGATGGAGCGGTATTGTCTTGGTCAGCACATCTATGGCGCGCTCATGGCTGCCGATTTCCCGCAGCGCGCTCGTAAAGCGGATGGTCGTCTCCAGCTTGCTTGGATCCTTGCGGAACTCGGCGGCCCAGAAATTCGCGCGCGTCAGCGGATCGGCGCGTTCGATCTCGGCGATTTCCTCGGGCGTGGCCGGGGCCAGCTGTTCCTCATAGTCCGCGTCTGCAGACGCTTGCGCATTCAGCTCAGCGGCGTCGCCGCCCGCACCGGACGCGCAGGCCGAAGCAAGGGCGATGCAAAAAAAGGAAACCGAATAAAAAGACGCTCGTTTGAGTGACATCGTGCGACCTCTCGGGGAAACTGTTTCACCCGCCACCTTGCGCGTTCAAGCCTCAAGGATCAGTTAACTGAGGTGACGATAGCCTTAACCTCTTAGACCTTCGAAAGAGCCCTCTCCATGCACAAAGCGTTCACGGCCAGCGCCGAAACTCCCGCCCGCCTGCATCTTTTCCGCGCGGGCGAGTGGGACGACGCATCCGGCGATCTGCCCGCTGCGCTTCGTGCCCAGGCCAGGGCACAGGGCTTCAAGGCAGGCACCGGCGAAATGGTCATCCTCGCTGACAGCGAGGGGGAGATCGCAGATGTCCTCTTCGGGCTGGGAGACAGGCCCGATGCGCTCGCGGCAGCGGCGCTGTCTGCAAAACTGCCGGCTGGCGACTATGAGGTGGCCCGCGATGGCGGCCAGCCGCTCGCCAATATCGCGGCCGGCTGGGCCGATGGGGCCTACCGGTTTGATCGCTATCTGAAGACGAAAGCCAATCCGCCCCGCCTCGTTATCGGTGACGGCGAGGATGCCGACGCCCTCGACCGCGAAGCCGAAGCCATCTCGCTCCTGCGCGACCTTATCAATACACCGGCCCAGGATATGGGCCCCGCCGGTATAGAAACGGCTATACAGACCCTGGCCGAGGAGTTCAGCGCCGATCTCAGCGTCATCACGGGCGACGATCTTCTCAGCGAGAATTATCCGATGGTGCACGCGGTCGGCCGGGCTGCGGCCGAAGCCCCGCGCTTCATGGAGCTGTCCTGGGGCAATGACGACCACCCGGAACTCGCCCTTGTCGGCAAGGGCGTCGCCTTCGACACGGGCGGTCTTAATCTCAAGCCCGGCTCCGGCATGAAGCTCATGAAGAAGGATATGGGCGGCTCGGCCCATGTCATCGCGCTCGCCCGGCTGGTCATGAGCTCCAACCTCCCCGTGCGCCTCAAACTCTACGTCCCGGCTGTCGAGAATGCGATCGGGCGCGATGCTTTCCGCCCCAGCGACATCCTGCAGACCCGCAAGGGTCTCACGGTGGAGATCGACAATACAGACGCCGAAGGCCGCCTCATCCTTGGCGATGCGCTCGCCCGGGCCTGTGAAAGCGACCCCGACCTTCTCGTTGACTTTGCCACCCTGACAGGCGCGGCCCGCGTCGCTCTCGGACCCGATCTTGCGCCCTTCTACACAGATGACGGGGACCTTGCCGACGCGATAAGTGCCGCCGGCACCGTGTCGGGCGACCCTGTTTGGCGCATGCCGCTCTGGGACCCTTACAAGTCGATGCTGAAAAGCTCGGTGGCCGATCTGCAGAATTCCGGCGGACGCTTTGCCGGTTCGATTACGGCCGCCATTTTCCTCAAACAGTTCGTGGATGCGCGCCGCTGGGTCCATCTCGATGTCTGGGGCTGGCGCGAGGGCAAATATGGCCGGCCGGAAGGCGGCGCAGCCTGCGGTCTGCGGGCGATCTGGGCCATGTTGCGCACGCGCTATGCCTGAATTTGTAAGGCAGGAGGTCGAATTCGCCCTCTTGCCTTGCATCTGAACCAAAATCCTGCTCTTTAGCGAAAATCGATAAGAACAGGAGTTTCCCTAATGCGTGTCACGCTGTCTGCGACTGCCACAGCCCTTGCTCTCATTCTGGCCGCCTGCGGTGAGTCTGCCGCGCCCCAGCAGGACACCAGCGCCGAAACAGGCGCGGACTCCGCGCAGGCCGAAGCTGCAGACGACGCGGCAGAGGAAACGGAAACCGCGCGTCTCAACGCCTGGTTCGATGAGAAATATGAAGAGCTGGTGATGATGAGCCCCATCCAGCTCACCTTCCTTGGCCGCAAGGAACGCAATGACGAAATCGACGATATGTCCTATGAGGCCGCCCAGGAACAGGTCCAGTGGCGCCTCGACAGTGTCGCTGAGATGGAAGCCAATTTCGACTATGACGCCCTGACCCAGGAGGCGAAGAATTCCTGGGACGTCTGGAAATATCAGGCCGAGCGCGCCGAAGAGGGCCTCGATTATTTCTATAACGGCTTCACCTTCGACCAGATGAACGGCGCGCAGAGCTTCCTGCCCACCGTCCTTATCCAGTTCCACCGGGTCGACAATGAAAGCGACATGGAAGCCTATATCTCGCGGATCAGCGAGGGCGCGCGCGCTGGCGACCAGCTTCTGGACGTCGCCAAGGAAAGCGCCAGCCGCGGCGTCGAGACGCCTGACTTCGCCCTCGAAGGCGTGATCGATCAGGCTGAGAAAGTCATCACCGGAGCGCCGTTCACCGACGGGGAGCCGTCCGACCTCTGGGCCGACATCGAAATGGAAATCTCCAATCTCCAGGACGCCGGTGAGATTGATGAAGCCCGCGCCGAAGAGCTGACCGAGGCTGCCAGAACTGCGCTTCTGGAAGACTTCCAGCCTGCCTATCAGCGCCTCATCGACTGGGCCACGGAAGAGCTTGAAGACGCCCCGTCCAACCCGACGGGCCTTACCTCACAGCCGGGCGGAGAGGACTATTACAACTACCGCCTTCACGTCTCGACCACGACGGACCTGACCGCAGACGAAATCCACCAGATCGGCCTTGATGAAGTCGAGCGCCTGCAGGGCGAGATGGAAGCGGTGAAAGAAGAGTTCGGCTTTGACGGCACGCTGCAGGAATTCTTCGTCTATCTGCGTGAGAACACCGATGACCGTGAGCTTTATTACGAAGACAATGATGAAGGCGCAGACCAGTATATCGCTGACGCCTCGGCGGCCATCGACAATATCGAGACGCAGCTGCCGGACTATTTCGGCATTCTGCCAAAGGCTGACCTTGTCGTGAAACGGGTCGAGCCTTTCCGCGAACAGGACGGCGCTGCCCAGCACTACTATCCCGGTACGCCGGACGGGTCGCGTCCCGGCACCTATTACGCCCACCTGTCGGACATGACCGCCATGCCGAAGCGGGAACTGGAAGTGATCGCCTATCATGAGGGGCTTCCGGGCCACCACATGCAGATCTCCATTGCGCAGGAGCTGCAGGACATCCCGCAATTCCGCACGCAGGCCGGCTTCACCGCCTATTCCGAAGGCTGGGGCCTCTATGCAGAACGCCTCGCCAGCGAAATGCCGGGCACCTTCCAGACGCCGCAGTCCGAATTCGGCCGCCTCGGCTCTGAAATCTGGCGCGCCATCCGCCTCGTGGTGGACACCGGTCTGCACTCCAAGGGCTGGACCGAGCAGGAAGCATTTGAATACTTCACCGAAAACGCTGCCGTCACCGACGCGCAGGCCCGCTCGGAAATCCAGCGCTATATCGTGATGCCGGGTCAGGCCACCGCCTACAAGATCGGCATGATCAAGATCCTCGAACTGCGTGAACATGCCCGCGAGGAGCTTGGCGACGATTTCGATATCAAGGGCTTCCACGACACCATCCTCGGTGGCGGTGCCCTGCCGCTCGAAATCCTTGAGCGCCGCGTCGATACCTGGATCGAAGAGGTGAAGGCGGACAAGGCCGGGGCCGAAGCAGACGCCGGCGAGGCAGAGGAAATGGAAACCGAAGACTAGGTTTCACCCTCCGGCATGGGCCCCCGTGTGGACCCGTGCTCCCGGACGAAAACGAGAGCCCCGCAGCCCGCGCTGCGGGGCTTTTTTCTTTCTGAAGCACCGGCGGTCGTGCGCAAAAACCGCCCAGAGGTCCCAGTTTTGTGACCTAAGATGTCATTTTTTCCACAATTTTTATTGAGAGATATTCCAGCCTTTATTTCGCCTGCTCTCAGGCCTTCTTGCCAGTTCTGAATATTTCAAAATTTAAAACTTCAAGAATTTCAAGATACTCTGGCTGGGGCCTCTGGACCTCGGTGGTCACTGGGATTTTTCTATTCTGGGTGCGTTCAATAATTACCGGAAGCTCGGCCAAATTTCAGGGAAATTTCCGCTTTTCTGTAGAGCCGCCGTCAATTAGCGCCTCACACATTCGCCGCGTGAGTCTGAGCCGAGGGCGGCGCGCGGTGTGGGGTGATGGGGTTGCCGGCAGGCTTTCCCTCTCCCGTTGGGCCGGCCTCGCCTTTGCGGGATGTGTCAGGGATGGTTTTGGAATGGTTCAGTTGAGCGCCGGAGGGGGAAAGTCGGATGGCGATACCGGCCTCCGTCTGAATGAATACCGCCCTGCGGGCCCCGCCCCCGAAAGCGTCATCCAGTCGACGCTGAATTCGGCGCGCCGGCATCTCGGAATGAAGATGGCCTATATCTCCAGGGTTGATGGCGACAAGAGCCACCTGGTCTATGTCGATGCGCCCGGTTTTGAGGCGGCGATGCACCCCGGCAGCGTGCGCGACGTCAGTGAGGTCTACTGCCAGCATATTCTGGACGGCCGCGTTCCTCAGCTTCTTCCCGACGCGGCCTGCCATCCGGTTACCCGCGACATGCAGATCACCCATCTCCTGCCGGTCGGCGCCCATATCAGCGTGCCCATCCGCACGCGCGAAGGTGAATTCAGCTTCCTTTTCTGCTGCCTCGACACAGAGCCCAATTCCTCATTGAACGCCCGTGATATCGGCGTGGTGCGCCTCTTTGCGGAAATCGCCGGGGCCCAGATCGCCCAGCAGGAGGAACACGAGCACCAGACCCGCCAGACGCGCGAGCGCATCGAGACGCTTATCGCAAGGAAGCAGTTCTCCATCGCCTATCAGCCGCTCTGGAACATCACCAATGCGCGCATCCTCGGCTTTGAGTGCCTGGCGCGCTTTCCCACGGACCCTGAGCGTGATCCTTATAGCTGGTTCGAGGAGGCGGAGTCGGTCGGCCTTCTGGCCGAGCTTGAACTGGCCCTCATCGAAGCTGCGCTCACCAGCGCGAAGATCTTTCCTGAAGACGTCCGCCTGTCGATCAATGTCTCCGCCGGAACCATCCTCCACCCGCGGTTTGCCGACACGCTGCTGGCCTTCGATGTCAGCCGGCTCATCATAGAGCTGACAGAGCATGCCCAGATCAGCGACTATGGCGCGGTGCGGGCCGCGCTCGATCCGCTTCGCACCTTCGGTGTGCGGGTGGCGCTCGATGATGCCGGCTCTGGCTGCGCGGGCCTGCAGCATATCCTTGGCGTCAATGCCGACTTCATCAAGCTCGACCGGTCGCTGGTCGACAGCCTGCATGACAGCCCCGTCTCCCGCGCCATGATCGCCGCCCTCCGCTATTTCGCGCACCAGACAGACGCCGTCATCATTGCTGAAGGTGTTGAGACGCGAGAGGAATTCGATGCGCTCCGCGCGCTCGGCATAAAGTATGCGCAGGGCTTTTTTCTCGGCAAACCCGTCGGTTTCAAACTGTCCCGCGAGCTGCTGATGCGCGCCGGTGCCAACGGTATGGAGGTCTAGCCGGAGACCGGCGCTCAGGCGCCCGCCGCCTCGCTCAGCTGCTTCGCCTTCATCGCTTCGGCGATATGGTCGGCCAGCAGCCGCGCCTTGCCTTTCAGCTTGCCGCCGGACCACACCACGTTCAGCGGCAGGGCAGGGGCCTCCCACTCCGGCAGCAGCCGCGCCAGCTGACCCTCACGCACCTTCTCACAGACCAGCCAGTCCGGCGCCAGGATATAGCCGAGCGCGTCCTGCGCGCACTGGATCAGCATGTCGCCGGACGACGCCCTGAACCGGCCTGCCGCGCGCACACTGTCTGTCTCGCCGCTTTCGCCATGGGTGAGCGTCCAGACCGCAGCGCCCGATTGCTGGCGCAGCGACAGCGCCTCATCCGGGGTCAGCTCGCCGGGCCGGCTCACGCCTTTCAGCTGCGCGATATAGATGGGTGAGGCCCAGAGCTTTCGCGGGCTCAGCGCGATCCGCTTGGCCATCAGGCTGGAATCGGCCAGCTCGCCCAGCCGGAAGGCGAGATCGACGCCCTCCTGCACGATATCGGTATAGGAATCGTCGGAAATGACATCCAGAGACAGGTCCGGATAGCGCCGCATGAAGCTTGCCAGCGCCGGCGCGATCACCACGCGCGACAGCGAATGCGGCACGCTGATGCGCAGCTGGCCGACCGGCTCATTGTCGAGGCCGCGCACCTCCGCCTCTGCCGCTTCGAACGCCTCCAATATGCCGCGCGCCCGCGCATAGAAGCTCTGGCCCGCCTCGGTCAGGCTCAACGCGCGGGTCGTGCGCAGGAAAAGATCGGCGCCAAGCTGCGCCTCAAGGTCCTGTATCCGCCGCGAGACGGTGGGCTGGCCGATTTCCAGATCGGCGGCCGCCTTGGAGAAACTCCCCGTATCGGCCACCCGCAGGAAGAGCCGCATCGCATCCAGCCTGTCCATCCTTGTCGCTCCCCGTATTCAGCGCGTCTTTCCCATATAGAGGCGCGCGCCCCCTTCCGCGAGGGCAAAGCAGCGGCGGCCCTCACTCGCCCGGAAATCCCCGCAATGACGGGCGATCTGGCGGCGATTTCATCTTTTTCGCGTGACTGGTGAAAAAAATCTGCAACCGCCGGGAACCACTCCCGCGCAAGTTCATTGTTCAGACATAACACAGACCAGCCGGAGGTTCTGAAGTAACAAGGCAAAATCCCTCCTCCCCTCACCCCGCCTTGTCACTTCCGGCTTGAAGACCCTGCACTTCCCCCTCAGTGCAGGGTCTTCCTATATCTGGCGCCCGCATTTTCGCGGCAGCCCGCGCCCCTTACATCCCGCCCAGCACAAAAAGCCCGCGCCGGCGCAGGGCCGGGCGGGCTGAGCGTGTTCGCGGTGGCCTGAAGGCGGCGGCCTATCGGCGCGCGATGATCCAGATGGCGTGAACCAGGCCCGGAACATAGCCGAGCAGGGTCAGCAGGATATTCAGCCAGAATTGCAGGCCGAGCCCAACCTGAAGAAACACGCCGAGCGGCGGGATCAGGATCGACAGGATGATGCGGATAAGGTCCATCTTGAAGGGTGCTCCATGGGAAAGAAAGCCAAACGCCAGCCGGGGGCGGCGCGTTCCGCAGGCGGCGCAAAAGCCCCTCCGCCCTGCCGGGCACCTCACCTGTAAACGGGGAAGGGCGCCGCCTAATCCTCCCGTTCGGCCCATTCCTTCATGATGTGGTGCGCCACGGCAAAGGGCGGGGGCGCGAACATCTCTTCATGCTCCCCGGCCAGCACCCGCCTTATCTCGCCCCGCGAGAACCAGCGCGCGGTCTCCAGCTCTTCCTTGTCGACGGCGATCTCCTCACTCTCGGCCGGCAGGATGAGGCCGATCATCAGCGAGGATGGAAACGGCCAGGGCTGGCAGAACAGGTATTCGGTCTTTGCCGGGTCGCAGTGGATGCCCGCTTCCTCATGGATTTCGCGCGCCGCGCCCTGTTCCAGCGTCTCACCGGGCTCGATAAAACCGGCGAGGCAACTCCACATCCCCTTCGGCCACATCTTCTGTCGGCCCAGCAGGCACTGGTCGCCCTTCACGGCCAGCATGATGGCGACCGGGTCCGTCCTCGGAAAATGCTCTGCAAAACACTCGGTACAGGCCCGCTTCCACCCCGCCTCGACCCGCGCGCTCTCGGCCCCGCAGCGCGAGCAGAACCGGTGCGAGCGATGCCACTCAAACAGCGACCGCGCCGTGGAGGCGAGATTGGCCTCCATCTCGCTCATCAGGCCCATGGCCTGGCGGAAATCGGTAAACTCCCCCGTCCCGGCAATCAGGGAGGCCTCGACATCGAAATCGCCGGGCATCTCCACCGCGAAGACCGGCGTGCCATTCTTGTCGAGCCCCAGGAATAGCGGCTCGCTTTCGGGCGCCAGCTTCACCGCCTCCGGCCCCAGCCAGACAAGCCCGCCATCCTTGGCCAGCAGCGGCAGCCCGCCCTGCATCAGCAGGACAAGCACATCCTCGCGCTTATAGGCCTCGGCCAGCCAGTCAGGATCGGTGCGGTGATGGCCGGCGCGGTCAATCGGGCGCGCGCCCAGCGGAATGAAATCGGAATTGGTCGTATTAGCCATGACCAACACCTATCAGCATCCGCCCCCTTGTCACCCCGCTTTCAAAACGCGATATGGGGCCATAGGAGGCTGGCGGTGGACGAAGTCCTCGCCAACCGGGTCAGGTCGGGAACGAAGCAGCCCTAACGAGTTTCGCTTCGGGTCACTGTCCAGTCTCCGCTATTCACGAATTTGTAGCTAAGTGATCCTGTTCGCCTAGAACTTCAGTGAGATCGTCTGCGCACTCGTGTAGGATGTCGAGATAAGGTTTGAATGCAAATACCCTATTTCGTCTCCCGCTATTTGCTTGCACAAGGTAGCCTGCATCAACATAAGCATCGATTAAGTTGTTTGCGGTGGGCGGTGAGACTCCTAGGTTATTAGACACCAAATTTGCCGTGATGTACGATCGTTGGAATAAAAACTCACCAAACGCCACGGCACTTGGGCTTTTGGTGATCGCTTTGGATTCGCTAACCATACGTTCTCGGAGTGCCCGAATCTCTTTAGCCGCGTTTAGGGCAGAGCGAGAGGTGACGGTTATGCCGCGAAGAAAGAATATCACCCATTCTTCCCATTGACCTCTGTCGCGTACGTTTTGAAGTCGCTGATAATATTCTTCCCTATTGCTTTTAAAATATAAGCTCAGATAGAGAACTGGTAGCTCGAGAACTTCACGTTCGCAAAGTAGCAGTGTGATTAGCATCCGCCCGAGTCGCCCATTGCCGTCCCAAAATGGATGGATGGTTTCGAATTGGGCGTGAATTAACGCGCATTGGACCAGGTCGGGCAGACCGTCACGCGTGTTGATGTATTTCTCTAGCTCATAAAGAGCTTCCTTCATCAGCGGCACTGAAGGAGGTACGAATGTAGCTTCATCAATCTCGCAGCCAGCTGATCCAATCCAATTCTGATTTTGTCTGAAATCGCCGGGTCCTCTGGTGGCGCCGCGACCCGCAGATAACAAAATTGCGTGGGCTTCCTTAATTAGGTTCAATGTAATCGGCTTTTTCTTGATCGCATCCACCGCCCATTGCATCGCGTTTAGGTAGTTCACAATTTCGAAAACATCTCGCAGTTCGCCTGTTAGTTCGTGATCAATTTCATATTCAAGTAAGTCTTCGAGAGAC
>NZ_CAXFSW010000019.1:0-38184 GCF_964005855.1 uncultured Henriciella sp. | reverse complement strand
GTATCACTCGCCCATCATGGCGTGCTTTTCCTCGACGAACTTCCTGAATTTCCCGGCATTATGGCGCAAAGTCCGCAAATGTGATGTGAAGCACATCGTTTTGGTAGATATGCGCTAAATTAATCGCATCCACCCGATTCTCATTTGTGAAAATCGTGCTACATCCTGTGTGGCTTTCAGGGAAGTTGGCTATGAATGAATTGATTGAGGCCTTAGCGGGGAAACAAGCCGAAGAGAGTGAAACCCTTCGGTTTTTGAGGATGCTTGGTAATTCAGGTGACACCCCTACTCGTGTTGTGGTTGATACGTATTTGACCGGAGACACACGAAATCCTTGGGGGGATCAGAATGCCAGAGTGGAGCCAGATAGCAGGCGAGGCGACTAAAGAGAGCACCTTTGATATAGTCAGACGACGATACTTGAAGGCGCTTCACGAAAAAACCGGACGCAATGTCATTGCGTATTATTCGGGCTGGCTTCAAAAGCCCGCGCTTCAACAACAGACTGGCAATGCTGTCGATCTTGGCATTAATGATGCTGACAAGAATAGCTTCATGGCGACTATTCATGAGATGGATCGCAGCAAGGGTCTAGATCTCATTCTTCATACGCCGGGCGGCAACATGGCCGCCACCGAGTCGCTGGTTGAGTATCTGAGAGCAATGTTCGGGCGTGACATTCGCGCCATCATTCCCCAAATCGCCATGTCTGCGGGAACGATGATTGCCTGTTCCTGCAACGAAATCATCATGGGTAAACATTCGAGTATCGGTCCCATCGACCCCCAAATGGGCGGCATGCCAGCTCATGGAATACTGGAAGAATTTGAAAAAGCCGCTGAGGAAATCAAGAAAGATCAGTCACGCATTTTGGTCTGGCAGCCCATCCTTCAGAAAATCAATCCAACCTGGCTTACCGAGTGCGAAAAGGCGACCAAATGGTCAGAAGAGATGGTTCTGGAATGGCTGGCATCCAACATGCTGATGGGGAAGCGCAACAAGACCGCCAAGGCCAAAAGCATTGTAAAGGCCTTAAGCGATACCGCTCAAAACAAATCACATAGCCGCCACATCGGCATGGAGCGGGCCACGCAGATAGGGCTCAATATTTTTGAGCTGGAGAAAGACCAAGAGCTTCAAGACTTGGTGTTAAGCGTTCATCACGCCTACATCGTCTCGCTTCAAAGTACTGCCGCCTACAAAATCACTGAGAACCAACTGGGACGAGCGTTTGTGCAGCAGGTCCAGTTGCGGGCAGGCTAAGCCAGCTGCACGTCCTTCGCCCCGATGGCGTCCATGCACATTATGAAGAATGCCGTGGTGAAGCTGCCCCGGCTTATCTTGTTGGTCAGGTTCCGCTCTGACTCCGGGCTGCCGAGATTGGTCAACCGCTCCGCAAGCTCGCGATAGGTCAGCCCTCGCCGCTTAAGCTCTGCTTTCAGTATATTCTTGGCGCGCGTCTGATACATGGCGTCTACGTCTGACATAGGGAATCTCCAAAAAGCATCATATACGATGATATACACCCTTGACGGCGGTGATGTATACATCTAATTACGGTGATGAACCTCACCGGATATGATGTAAATGGCTCAACACTTTCTTCTCTCGCCCGCCGCCAAGACGCTTTCACTCGCCAAAGTGCTTCGCATGTCAGACGAAGATGCAAAGTCATCCTTCCGCGCGCTGCGATGGGCTTCAACGGACGGTGAGCCTGTTTGCCCCAAGTGTGGCTGCCTCGATCATTCCGATCTTAAGCGCCCTGACTACTGGCAGTGCAAAGGCTGCAAGTACCAATTTAGCATGACCAGCGGCACGATCTTCCATAGCCGCAAACTGAGCGTTCGCGACATACTGGGCGCAATCGCCATCTTCACGAATGGCGCGAAAGGCTACAGCGCCCTCCAGCTTTCCCGTGATCTGTGCATCACCTACAAAGCCGCCTTCGTTCTCTGTCACAAGATGCGCGAAGCGATAGGCGCTGCACGCGATGAAGGCGCGCTCTCCGGTAACGTGGAAGTCGATGGCGCGTACTTTGGTGGCTATGTGAAGCCTGCCAACCGCCGCGAAGATCGGAAAGACCGCCGCCGCAAGGTTCACCAGTCCGGCAAGCGCCAAGTTGTGATCGCCATGCGCGAAACCAAGGGCCGCACGCTCACGGGCGTTGTCTCGAATGAAGCGGAAGGTGTGGCCCTGACCCGCGCCAACGTCCAAGCTGGCGCAACCGTCCACGCTGACGAAGCCGCTCACTGGGATAAGCTGGCTGCTCACTTCCCGATAAAGCGTATCAATCACCAGAAGGCGTACTCTCAGGACGGCGCGAACACCAACGCCGCTGAGAGCTTCTTTAGCCGCATCCGCCGCGCCGAAATCGGCACTCACCATCACGTTGCAGGCAAGTACCTCGCTGCCTACGCAACCGAAATGGCTTGGCGCGAAGATGCCCGCCGTACCGCCAACGGTTCACAGTTCGCTATGATAGTGAGCGCAGCGGCCGTCGCGCCGAAGTCGGACGCTTGGTGCGGGTACTGGCAGAAGCGCTAAGCCACAGCGTCGGCGATGGCGGCACGGGGGATGTACATATCCAGATTGTCTTTTGTGTCTGGATCGATGTACTCAAATCCGAGCTTTTCGTAGAATTTGCACGTTTCTGCATCTACCGCAGTCAGCCACAGGCAATAAACTCCAACGTGCTCCGAGATTTCGAGCGTCCGTTTGAAGGCGTCGTACATCAATGCAGAGCCAACGCCCTTCCCCTTGGCTTCATTTGTAACGCCAAGCGTCGCAAAATAGACCGCCGGAATATCCCGGCGGCCATATCCGATGTTCTTGATTACCTTTGGCTGCAATGACCGTATGGTCAGACTATACAGACCTAAGACTTTTGAGTGCCCATTGTCAGTGCCCGCAAAAACCCTCGCCTTGTAAGCAGCGTGCTCCTTATGGCAGGTTTTGCGGCACCAATTATCGATGAACTCATTATCGCAACAGAACTCTTCCCGATCATGCGCGTCGGTGAGTGCGCCTATTACGAGATCTACCAAACCTGCGTTAGCCGGTCTTTAGAAGCTTCTTGCCTCGCTGGAGGTAAGCCTTAAGTTCCGGCTTCGCCTTCTGCGGGGTCTCACAGTTCTTCACAAGAACTTTAAAATGCTTTGGCTTCACGCGCGCTGATCCGGTAGGGGTGCGCGGTGCGGTTTTTGCTGCGGCCATAACACTCTCCTTCCTTGGATGCTTTGCCTGTATCAACATCTGATAGGCTACGCGGTTTCCGTCAATATTGGGTTGACAGACTCAAGGAAATGTGTTACGAGCGTCCGCTCTTGGACGTTTGAGCGGTCGCTCGTCAACAGGCTGAGAATTATTTTTACGTTACGCGTTAAAAAGATTCAAGCTGACTATTTTGCAACTCGCCACAGCTTATAAGGGCCGTTCGCGTCGTGCTGCGTCGTCCAACCCTGATCCTCGATTAGCCCTTGGTTCACGCATGTCTTTATGCACGCGCCGATACGCTTCCTTATTGTCGTAAGCGTGGCTTCGTCAGCTGATAGGCCGCGATCTGCTACCCATAGCTCTGTGATCTGGCGTGAGGTCATAGGCTCCGACGCCTCGCGAAGCGTGTTCAGAACGAAGCGCTTCACGCTGCCTTTCTCCGCGCGGTGCTTCGTGACGTATTCCTTTATCGCGTAGGTGTCCGCGTTCGGATCGAACAGACGGATAGCCGCGTCCAAGTGGTCTATGTCCACGGTGAGCTTCTTGATCTCCGCTTTGTATTTCTCGCGGAGGGCTTGAAGCTCTTTGTGTTTGGCGACGAGGCCGGACACGGTGTTGGGGCGGTCGTATGTGATTTCGTTTGTCATAGTGGGCGATGAGTAACATCACCGTTTATGATTGTCTACACATCACATTTGCGGACTTTGCGCCATAATACCGGAATTTCCCGGTATTATGGCGCAAACTCACCAAAGATGGTGACTTGTTTTCATTGAGATTTCACCATATACGGTGATTATGACCCATGAGATTTCATACGACCGTCCCAACACCGTCTCCGGCCTCGTCGCAAAACACAAAGAGCTTCAAGCCCTCCGCGAGAAATACAAAGCGGAGATCAAGAAGCTCACTGTGGACATAGACCACCTGGACGCGGCTATCCGCTTGTTCGATCCGAACGCGGACACCTACGCGATAAAGGAATACGTCACGAAGCACAGGGCCGAGAAAGGCAGCGTGAAACGCTTCGTCCTGTCCACGCTTCGCGAGGCGTCGGAGCCTATGACCTCACGCCAGATTACAGAGCTATGGGTCGCAGATCGCGGCCTATCGGCTGATGAGGCGACCATGAACGCGATAAGGAAGCGCATCGGCGCGTGCATAAAGGCATGCGTGAACCAAGGCTTGATTGAAGATCAAGGCTGGACCGCGGACCACGACGCGAACGGGCCTTACAAACTCTGGAAAGTGAAAGAGGGGTGACCGTGTGGTCACCCCTCCCCAGTCTACTGAATTACCGGGAAGTCCGGCGGGAGCTGCTTCGCTGGCGGAATGTTAGGGCCGATGCGTCCCTTCATCACGTCAGCAATGCCGCCCTGATTGATACAATAGTATGACGCGATGGGCGCATACTTGTAGCCCTTGGAGCGGGCCAACTTGATCACGCTTGCAATTTCTGGCGTGATTTCCTTGCGGCTGTATGCCATAAAAGGATTTCCTTTGTATCGGAGCTAGCGGACAAGCGCTGTCGTCCAAACAAGCTGTGCTTGTCCGTTAGACTCTTGATCTTCATGCTGATTCACGATAAAGAAAATCCTAGGCAGGGTTTCCCCTGCCTAGGACGGATTATCGTATTATGATGCTGTTAAGCAGCACTGATATCACCTCCGTTTCGCATTAGCCGAGCAGGCTTTGAAGACGTGAGGAATTTTCCTCACAATTAGAAGCCCCGGACGGTGCAACGTCCGGGGCTTCGGCGACTTGGCCGACAGCATCATCTTCATTATTGCTATCGGAAAAGCTTAACGCCCTCACCCAGCCATCGGGTGTGGATACGAAATCATCTGAATTGCTCAACATTGCGCTGAGATTATTGCGCGGGTTAGTGCCGGGCACTTCAAGGCCGGCACGTTCTACAGAATCGAAAATTTGGCCAGTGGTATAAGGTCCGTCGTGATCGCCAAAGAAGCCGTCCACATGCTTAAGGATCCGCTCTTTTATCGCGGATCGTGAGGACCGTGACCTTTGCCTGACAGGCGGTTGAGTAGCGGGCTGACTTCCCGGCATACCCGGCATCACCACACGCGAAGGTGCCTGCTCACCGTGATATAGCGCAAGCGAATGCTTCAAGGCCTCCAGCTTTTTAAAAGCGGGATGCTCTGCAAGCTCTGCCTCAAGTGCCGAAATTTCGGCTTGGAGGTGCTGTACGAAATCCTTGGACATGGCCGATTCTCCATCTTGGCCATACATTTACATACTCCAAGCCAAGCGCACAAGCCCAAGGATTGTGAATCTGTGTGAATCTGTGTGAATCTCGAACAAACCGCAAACCTAGGCGGGTTTGCGCTGCCAATACCCGCACCAAGCGGCAGACTTCGGAGCGATGGCCGCTGCGCTAACTATCATGGCGAACTGCGAGCCATTGGCCGTGCGGCGAGCATCTTCACGCCACGCCATTTCGGTTGCGTAGGCAGCGAGGTACTTACCTGCGACGTGGTGGTGCGTGCCGATTTCGGCGCGGCGGATGCGGCTAAAGAAGCTCTCAGCGGCGTTGGTATTCGCGCCGTCCTGAGAGTAAGCCTTCTGGTGATTGATCCGCTTTATCGGGAAGTGAGCAGCCAGCTTGTCCCAGTGAGCGGCTTCGTCAGCGTGGACGATTGCGCCGGCTTGTACGTTGGCGCGGGTCAGGGCCACGCCTTCCGCTTCATTCGAGACAACACCTGTGAGCGTGCGGCCTTTGGTTTCGCGCATGGCGATAACGACCTGGCGCTTGCCTGACTGGTGAATTTTGCGGCGGCGGTCCTTGCGATCTTCGCGGCGGTTGGCAGGCTTCACATAGCCGCCGAAGTATGCGCCATCGACTTCCACGTTGCCGGAGAGCGCGCCTTCGTCGCGTGCGAGGCCTATGGCTTCGCGGAGCTTGTGAAGCAGCACGAAAGCGGCCTTGTAATCACAGCAGAGGTCACGGGAAAGCTGGAGAGCGCTGTAACCCTTCGCGCCGTTCACGAAGATGGCGATTGCGCCGAGAATGTCGCGGAGGCTCAGCTTGCGGCTATGAAAGATGGTGCCAGATGTGATCGAGAATTGCTTGCCGCAGCCTTTGCACTTCCAGACCGGACGGCTCTTGAGGTTATAGTGCTCAAGGCAGCCGCACTCAGGGCAGACAGGCTCACCATCTGTGTCCGGCCAGCGGAGCTTAGCAAACGATTGCGAAGCCTGGTCGTCTGACATGCGCAGAACTTTCGCGAGCGAGAGCGTCTTAGCAGCGGGGGAGAGAAGGAAGTGTTGAGCCATAATTTGTAATCACCATTTTTGGTGAGCTGAATATGCCCCTTCACCTAAGCCCGGTCAAGTGCTATTTTCACCAAATCAGGTGATTTATGATTGGAGCCACTAATGGCCGTCGCGACCGCAAAACGCAAGAGTTCCCCGCCGCCGAAACCGGAGGCCAGGAAGTCCCTCCCCATAAATGTCGAGTATGAAGATAAGGCCAAGGCGCTGCTTCGGGAGTATCTGGCAAAGACGGATAACGACTACGCCTCGCTTGCGGAAAAGCTCAACGGCATGGGCATAGAGATAACGGCGCGGGGGCTTGAGAATAAGGTCAGCCGGGGCAGCTTCTCGGCAGCGTTTCTATTGCAGTGCATGGATGCGATTGGTGCGGACGCTTTTTAACTGCAACGCCGCTAATCGGCTTCAGAAACGTGCCAAATTGCTACTTCGCGCTCTCCGATTTCAAAAAGAAAACGAAGTGACGGAAGACGGCGCGTTTTTGGTGTAACTGTTAGCCGTATGTCTCGATCCTCGAAGGCGTCGCAATGCTCGCCTTCGGCAGATGGATTGCGCTCAAGGGACCATTCTAATTGGTCCAGAACTTCATGTGCATGCGGGCATTGCAGCTCAATTTTTTGGAACCAAGCAGCCTCAAAAAACTCGGAGTGTACGATCCGATATGGATTACGAGGGCCAGGCCTGATTCGCATAGACTAAGGCAGTCTCCTTCGCCCACTGGCGATCAGAGTCTTTAACCTCAACCGGCGCTAATTTCAAAGAAGTGGTGTAGGGAATTACTTCGCCCAGCTCGGCAGCTTCCCATGCCGCGTTGTGACTTATCTCGCTGATTTCCTTGGCGCTCTTGCCTCGGACGTACTCTGACACTTCGCGCAAAAGGTTGATTTCCGCATCTGAAAGCCGAGTCCTGCGCGGGGCTCCATGTGGCACATAGGTTTTCTTTAAGAAGCCGTGATAGTCCGTTTCCTCAACACTGAGCAAACCCTCAGCGGACAACTCAGCGACCGCGGCCGTTAGGTAGCGAGCTGTCGGCCCAAACTTTTGCTTTAGATACTCAACACCAGTAAGCGGCCTACCTTCGTCCAAGAAGGTGAGCATGTCCGCAAAATACAGGATCTTGTGCAGCTTGACGTTCCCAAGCTCCTCTGGCGGGCACAGAGAGGCAACCGTCCAGATGGCGTCTTTGAACTTCTCTCTGTCGAACTGAATATGCTGGCCCATTCCGAATCACTTCCCTGAAGGCTCACAGGCTAGCACGGGCAGACGTATTGACAAAGCGGCGATTCTGAGTCCGGCGGGAGATTCGAATCGCTAGTTCGAACTGAGACAGAGCAGTATCCATGCGTCTCAGTTCCCGCTTTAGTTAAGCGGCTCAACCAAATCATCTCAGGTGTAGCCCCCTTAACTGAGGGGAGCTGTTTTCATGAAATCAAACGACGCACTGGACGCGCGCATCAGCGCGCTCGAAAACCTGGTGTCTGTCTTAATCTTGTCGCGCGTGGCAGAGTGGGAAAACCCAAGCGACGAGATGAATAGAATATTCTCAATCGCATACGAAATAGGGATGCAGCGCGTGGACGGAAGCCAGCCGGGGCCAGAGCTTGCCGCCGCCGGGAAAGCGTTTACCGCTATAGATCGAATGTTTGAGCTAATGACGAGGTTTATAGATGAGCTGGAACGACGAACCCGACTACACGCCACAATTCAAATGGCGTGACCTGATATGGGTCGTGCTTTTCTTTGTCGGATTTCTCGCGCTTATGGGCGCTTTTCGATAGTCACCATATTTGGTGAGTTTGCGCCATAATACCGGAATTTCCCGCGCAGGTTCTCGACAGCCTGCGCCAGCCGCTGGAGGATGGCGCCGTCGTTATCTCCCGCGCCAACCGCCATGTCCGATACCCGGCCCGGTTCCAGCTGATTGCGGCCATGAACCCCTGCCGCTGCGGCGGGGGCCCCGGCGACGGGGCCTGCCGGAGGGGCCCGTCTTGCGCGCGCCAGTATCAGTCGCGCATCTCCGGGCCATTCTTCGACCGTATAGACCTCTTCTACGACACACCGCCAGTCACAGCCATGGACCTTGCCCTGCCCGCTCCAACCGAAGGCACGGCCGAAGCCGCCAGACGCGTTGCGGCGGCGCGCAACATCCAGACCGAACGCTATCAGGACCACCACCCTGACGAAGGCCGCCGCGCCATCAATGCCGACGCCTCGGCCCGCCGCCTCGTTGATATTGCCTCTCCGGATGAGGCGGCGAGCGCCCTGCTTTCCGACGCCGCCGCCAAGCTGGCCCTGTCGGCCCGCGCCTATCACCGCGTCCTCAAGGTCGCCCGCACCATCGCAGACCTCGACGGCGCCGGCGGAGTCAGGCGCGTCCACGTCGCCGAAGCCCTCAGCTACCGCCGCCGCGTCGCGGACGAACAGGGCGCGCTGGAGCCGAAACTCGCACACTGACCTGATGCGCGGCACATGGTGAAGACACCGCCCGTCCGGCGCGGTGTTTAAGCGTTTCCTCAATTTTTGAGGGTATACCTCGCGCCATGACCCACAGACTCTCGCCCGAACAGGCTTTTCTTGCGACGACCAGTCATGAGATCCGCACGCCTCTGAACGGTATTCTCGGCACGGTGTCCCTGCTCCTCGAAACGGATCTGGATCCGGCCCAGAAGGAATATGCCGAAGCGATCCGCGCCTCGGGGGCGCGCCTGCTCGATCTGCTCAACAATGTTCTCGATTATGCCCGCCTCGATACGGGCTCGTCCGAGCTCGAGCTGGAAGTCTTCGATGTACGCGATCTTGCCCGTGAGGTGACCGAACTTCTCTCCCCGCGCGCACACGCCGCCGGTCTTGACCTCGGCGTGCTCTGCCGGACGGGCGTCCCCGCCCAGCTCAAGGCAGACGCCGGCAAGCTCCGCCAGATCCTGTTCAACCTGATCGGCAATGCGCTGAAATTCACCGAAACAGGCGGCGTACTTGTCGATATGGATTTCAAGGACGGCGCGCTCCACCTCACCGTGCGCGACACAGGCCCCGGCATTGCGCCGAAGGACCAGGCAAAGCTGTTCGACGCCTTCCGTCAGACCTCCGCAGATGACGCGCGCAAGGATGGCGGCGTGGGTCTGGGCCTCGCCATCGTCAAACGTCTCAGCGAAGCAATGGGCGGGCGCATCACCCTGGCCAGCGAGCCCGGTCACGGCGCCTGTTTCAGCGCGGAGCTGCCTGTTGAAATGGTCGAGGCGCTTGATGAAAGACTAGGCGGCCAGCTCACCGGCCAGACCATCGCCTTTGCCGGCCTGCCCACCTCGACCGCCCTGTCGGCCTGGGGCGCCCTCAAGGATCAGGGCGCGCAGATCCAGCTCATCGAAACCGCCGCCCAGGCCAGGGCAGCCAGGCCCGACCTCATCATGGCCGCCGCGGAACTCTCCGAACGGCAGGTGAAGGCCCTCACAAAGATCGCCCCCGTCCTCATCGTCGTCCGCCCGGCAGATCGTGGACAGCTCAGCCATTTCCATGAGCTGGGTGTCGCTGGCTGGCTTGTGCGCCCCTTGCGCAATTCCTCCCTTGTCGAGCGCGCCCTGCTCGCCTCGCATGGTGTCGCCTCACGCGAGGAAGAAGACCGTCCGGCCGCCGAGGGCCGCGTCCTCATCGCCGACGACAATCCCGTGAACGCCCTCATTGCAAGACGCGCCTTGGAATCTGCCGGTTTCTCCGTCACTGTGGCCTCGACTGGCCGCGAAGCGATCGACCTTGCAGAAACCGTGACGCCCGGCCTGATACTAATGGATTTGCGCATGCCGATCATGGACGGTTATGAAGCGATGAAAGCCCTCAGAAAGGCCGGTCAGACAATGCCTATCATTGCCATCTCTGCCGAAATCGATCCCGAAATCGAACGCCGCGCCCGCAAGGCCGGCGCCAACGGCGTTGCCGCAAAGCCGCTCGACGCAGAGGCGCTGCGCCGCCTCGCCACCGACTGGACCGCGCGCCAGCAGGGCGCCGCATGAGCCACGCTGCAGACGACACAGCCGCCGCCCCGTCCGGTCCACGCTGGTCGCGTGCCTTCCGCGCGCTGAAAGACCGGCGCATGCTCGCCATGCTGCTCCTGTCGCTGGCCGCCGGTCTGCCCTATGGCGCGGTCCTCGGCACGCTCAATGCCTGGCTGACACAGGGCGGGGTCAACCCGTCCACCATTGGTGTTCTGTCGATCATTACCCTTGGCTATTCCTTCAAATACCTCTGGGCCCCGGCCTTCCAGACTCCGAAATCACCGCCCCTCATGCCCTTCGGGCCGCGCCGCTCATGGCTGATCCTGTTTCAGGTCCCGATGGCTGCGCTGCTCGCTATCCTCGCTATCTCCGATCCGATCAGCAATATCGGCTATGTCGCCATCATCGCGCTTCTGATCGCGCTGATGTCCGCCACGCATGACATCGTGCTCGATGCCTGGCGGATCGAGGTTGCCAGGTCTGAGGAAGACAAGGATCTGATGTCGGCGCTTTATCAGTTCGGCTATCGCGCCTCCATCTTCGTGACCGGCTTTATCGCCCTGCTTCTGGCTGCGCGTATCGGCTGGGTTGCGGTCTATCTCATCATTGCGGCGATGCTCTTTCTTGCCGTTACCGGCTCGCTTATCGCCCCCGAACCCGAAGCCTCAGAGGAGAGCGAGGCCGAACGGGTCACATTTCTCGCCAGCCTGCCGCGCCTCGTCCGCGACCGGTTCGCCGGCCTCGTCGCCCTCTCCTGGATCGGCGCGGGTCTGATGATCACCATTTTCATGGTGCGCACTTTCACGGCCGCAGAGCCGCCCAGCCCAGCCGCCTTCGTGCGCAATCAGGGGCCGATCATCATCGGCCTCACCGTGCTGCTTCCGGCGCTCCTGTCGGTTTACCTGCTTCGCCACCACAAGGCGGTGCCTGCCAGGATCGAAGTGGCCGAGCCCGGAACGGGCCGTTTTGAAAAAATCATGGCCTCCCTCTTCCGCGCGATCTTTGATCCGCTGCTGGAGTTGATCGGACGGCTGAAATGGGGCGCCCTTCTGGTCCTTCTTCTGGCGCTGACCTACCGTTTCACCGACTCCGTCTGGGGCGCATTCGCCTATCCGTTCTATCTCGACGACCGGTTCGGCGCACTGCACCACTCCCTGGATGACGTCGCCATCGCGTCAAAATTCTTCGGCGTGATCATGACGATTGCCGGCGCGGCGCTTGGCGCAGCGGTCATCACCTTCGTCGGCCGCATGCCTGTCCTGCTCCTCGGCGCCTTCCTGGCCGCCGCGACCAATCTTCTTTTCGCAGACCTGTCGGCTGGCGGCGCGGCCATGGACGCCTTCCTGCAGTTTACCCATCTCGGCGCCCCCCTGCGGGAGTTTGCCGGCTGGGCCGCCACGATCAATCCTGACCCGGTCGCGCCAGATCAGGGCCAGCGCATGGCACGGCTCATGATGGCGATCGCAGCAGAAAACCTCGCCGGCGGCTTTGCCAGCGTGGCCATCGTGGCCTTCCTGACGTCGGTGGTGAATCCCCGCTTTGCCGCGGTTCAGTATGCGCTTCTGGCCTCGCTCAGCATGCTGATCGGCACGCTTGGCCGTCCCTGGCTGGGCGCGATGATCGAGTCCGATGGCTATTACACCGTCTTCATCGTGACCTTCTGGCTGGGCATGATCGCCGTCGGTCTGTGCGTGATCGAGTGGATCAGGCAGGCGCAGCGCCCGGCAAGCCTACCGGGCGCAATCGACAGCGGATCGCAGGATTGAAATCTGGGCCGGACCGGCCGGCTTATTCTGCCGGCTTGATGTGGCCCAGCTTGTCGATGTCGAAGGCGGCGAAGGTCGCAAGGTTCACGATATCGTTCACCGTGGCGCCCAGCGAGGCGATCTGAACCGGCTTCTCGAAGCCCAGCAGGATCGGCCCGATCACCGTTGCCCGGCTCATTGAGGTCAGCAGCTTGGTCGCGATAGCGGCTGAATGGATCGCCGGCATCACGAGCACGTTCGCAGAATCGGTGAGGCGCGAGAACGGATAGACCAGCTTGTGGCCCGGATTCATTGCGACATCCACGGACATGTCGCCTTCATATTCGAAGTCGACATCGTCGCGCGCATCCAGCATGGCGACGGCCTCGCGGACTTTCTCCGCGCGCTCGCCCATCGGGTTGCCGAAGGTCGAGTAGGAGACGAACGCCACGCGCGGCGTAAAGCCAAGCGCCTTGACCGAGCTTGCCGATTCCCGCGCGATCCCGACAAGATCCTCTGCCACCGGCAGTTCCGTGATGGAGGTGTCGGCGATGAAGATCGTCTTGCCGCGATTGATCACCATGGACATGCCGATGACCTGCCTGCCCGGAATCGGGTCCAGAACGGTCTGCACATCCTTGAGCGCGACATCATAGTTGCGCGTGACACCCGTAATCATGCCATCGGCATCGCCGAATTTCAGCATGCAGGACCCGAAGACGTTCCGGTCCTGATTGACCAGACGCTGCGCATCGCGGCGCAGGAAGCCCTGCCGCTTGAGACGGTCATAGAGATAGTCGGTATATTCCGGATTGCGGTCCGACAGGCGCGCATTGATGATCTCAAGCGAGCCTTCCGGCACGCCCATCTGCTGCATGGACCGGGTCACCTGCTCTTCGCGGCCGATAAGCACCGGCTCGCCAAGGCCCTGGTTCTTGAACGAGTAGGCGGCGCGAACGACGCTCGGCTCCTCGCCCTCCGCAAACACGATCCGCGCTTTCTTCTCACGCACGGCCGCCTGCACGCTCTGCACGAAGGACGCCGTCGGATCCAGACGGCGCGCCAGCGAGCGGCGATACTCGTCCATGTCCGGGATTTCCTTACGCGCAACACCCGTATCCATCGCAGCCTGCGCCACGAAAGGCGGCACAAAGCTGATGAGACGCGGATCGAACGGGGTCGGAATGATATAGTCGCGGCCAAATTGCGGGCGCGAGCCATGATAGGCGGCGGCCACTTCGTCCGGCACATCCTCGCGCGCGAGCTCTGCAAGCGCCTGCGCGGCGGCAACCTTCATTTCCTCATTGATCGACCGGGCGCGCACATCGAGCGCGCCGCGGAAGATATACGGGAAGCCGAGAACGTTATTGACCTGGTTGGGATAGTCGGAGCGGCCCGTGGCGATGATCGCATCGTCGCGCACCTGCTTGATCTCTTCCGGCGTGATTTCCGGGTCCGGGTTCGCCATGGCGAAGATGATCGGGTCCTTCGCCATCCCCTTGATCATGTCCTGCGTCACCGCACCCGCGATGGAGAGCCCCAGCAGGACATCAGCGCCTTCCATGGCTTCGGTCAGGGTGCGCTTTTCGGTCTTCACCGCAAAAGCGGACTTGAACTGGTCCATCTTCTCGGTGCGGCCCTCATAGACGACTCCGCTGGAGTCGCACATCAGGATGTTTTCCGGCTTCACGCCGAGATGCCGGATCAGCCCCGCACAGGAGAGACCTGCAGCACCGGCGCCGGAAACGGCAATCTTTACATCTTCCAGCTTGCGGCCGGTGATATGACACGCATTGATCAGACCGGCCGCAGCAATGATGGCGGTGCCATGCTGGTCATCGTGGAAGACCGGGATATCCAGCTCCTCGCGCAGCCGGCTCTCGATGATGAAGCATTCCGGGCTGGCAATATCTTCCAGATTGATGCCGCCCCAGGTCTCACCGATATGCTTGACGGTGCTGATGATTTCCTCGGTGTCCTTGGTGAACACCTCGACATCGACCGAATCCACATCGGCGAAGCGCTTGAACAGGACGGACTTGCCTTCCATCACGGGCTTCGACGCCATCGCGCCAAGATCCCCAAGACCCAGGATCGCCGTCCCGTTGGAGATCACGGCGACCATGTTGCCCTTGGACGTATACTCATAGGCCAGGTCTTCGTTTTCCGCGATCGCCTTCACCGGCACGGCCACGCCTGGACTATAGGCAAGCGACAGATCGCGCTGGGTGGCCATAGGCTTCGTCGGGGTGACCGACAGCTTGCCGGGCTGGGGCTGGCTGTGGAAGTCGAGCGCTTCCTTGTCGGTGAATGTCGGACGCTTGGACGTCATGGCGGCTGGCCTTCGGATTTGCACTGATACTGATAATGTTTCTGACGACCGTCTCTAAGCCGCTGCGGATGGGGCGACAACCCGGCGAACGCTGGTTATTTCGGTTGCGCACACGCCCTGCGAATCCGTTAAGCTTACCCCCATGCCCGACACAGCGACCCGCCCCCCGCCAGAAAGCAAGGCGCCGACCCCCTTCATGGCGCAATATCTCGACATAAAGTCGAGGCACGCCGATGCCCTGCTTTTCTTCCGCATGGGTGACTTCTACGAGTTGTTCTTTGAGGATGCCGTCCGCGCCGCAGAGATCCTCGACATCACGCTGACCGCGCGCGGCGAACATGAGGGCAAGCCCATTCCCATGGCGGGCGTGCCCTATCACGCGTCCGAAGCCTATCTCGCCCGGCTCATCAAATCCGGCGAACGCGTCGCCGTCTGTGAGCAGACAGAGAGCCCGGCCGAAGCGAAGAAACGCGGCTCCAAGGCCATTGTGAACCGCGAAGTCGTGCGCGTTGTCACGCCCGGCACAATTACTGAGGACACGATCCTCTCGGCGCGCCGGGGACAGACGCTTGCCGCCATTGCGCTGACGACGGGCGGGGCGGATGCTGCGATCGCGGCCTGCGACGTGTCCACCGGCGCTTTCGAAATCCGGGAGGTCTCGCCAGATACGCTGGGCGAGGAACTGGCCAGCCTGCCGATCAGCGAGCTCCTTGTCACGGATGAGGATGACGCCCGCCCGCTCGTCGCGCAGGTCATGTCTGCACTGCAGATCCCGGTCACCCGCCGGCCGAACGGGGCTGCCAGTCCTTCATCCGGGGAAGCGGCGCTGAAGTCCGCCTATGGCCTCGCTGCCCTCGATGGTTTCGGCAGTTTCAGCAAGGCAGAACTTGCCGCCTGCGGCGTCCTTCTGGACTATCTCAGCCTCACACAGGCGGGCGCCGATATTCGCCTCGACCCGCCCCGTCGCCGCGCAAGGACAAGCACGCTCTCCATCGACCCGGCCACCCGCGCCAGTCTCGAAATCGACCAGGCCATACAGGGCGGGCGAAAAGGCACGCTGCTCGCCACAGTCGACTGCACGCTGACCGCCCCCGGCGCACGTCTCTTCGCAGACCGTCTCTCCCGGCCAGAATGCGACCGCGACATCATTGAGCGGCGCTATGACGCGGTCTCCTTCTTCCTGTCGGAAACAGACCTTCGCGCCGATATCCGCGCCTGCCTGAAAGCCGTGCCCGATCTGGAGCGCGCCCGGACCCGGATCCGGCTCGAGCGGGGCGGCCCACGCGACCTTCAGGCCATTGCAAACGCCGTTCGTGAAGGCGGCGCACTCGCAGAGGCCCTCTCCAGCCTGCAGACCGGCTTGCCCGAAGACGTGGCAGAAGCCGTCCAGGCCCTCGACCCGGCCAGGAACGAAGCGCTGGCAGCGCTCGCCAGCGACCTTGCCGATGCCCTCGCCGAAAGCCTGCCGACCCTTGCCCGCGATGGCGGCTTCATCGCCGATGGCTGGGACCAGACGCTGGACGAGTCCCGCTCGCTGCGCCGCGACAGCCGCCAGATCATCGCGGAGCTTCAGGCCCGCTATTGCGACGAGACGGGCATCAGCGCGCTGAAGATCAAGTTCAACAATGTGCTCGGCTATTTCATCGACGTCCCCGCCCGCCACGGCGATGCGCTGCTGAAGCCGCCGCACGCGGAAACCTTCATCCACCGCCAGACCCTCGCCTCCAACATCCGTTTTTCCACAGCCGAACTGTCAGACCTTGCCGGCCGCATATCCCGCGCCGAGGAAGCCTCACAGACCCGCGAGATGGAGCTCTACCAGGAGCTTTGCCTGCGCGTGGAGGCGGTCAATGACGCCATTTCCGCGGCCGCCCACGCGCTGGCCAGCATCGATGTGGCAACGGCCGCCGCCGAATGGGCCGACCGCAATGATGCCGTCCGGCCCGAGATCGCAGCCACGCCCGTTTTCCAGGCATCAGGGCTTCGCCACCCCGTCGTCGAGGCCGCGCTGAAGGCTGAAGGCGAAGGCTTTACCGCCAACGACCTGACACTCGACGCGGCGGGCGAGACCGGCCCCCGCCTTGCGCTCGTCACCGGTCCCAACATGGCCGGCAAGTCGACCTATCTGCGGCAGGCCTGTCTGGCTGTCATCCTCGCGCAGGCCGGCCTGTTCGTCCCGGCAAAATCACTGACCCTCGGCCTTTCAGACCGTATCTTCTCCCGGGTCGGTGCCTCTGACGATCTTTCGCGCGGGCGCTCCACCTTCATGGTCGAAATGGTCGAGACCGCAGCCATCCTGAATCAGGCGACGGAGAACAGCTTCGTCATTCTCGATGAGGTGGGCCGCGGCACCTCCACCTATGACGGCCTTGCCATCGCCTGGTCGGCTGTCGAACACCTGCACAATATCAACAAGTGCCGCGCGCTCTTCGCCACCCATTATCATGAGCTGACAGGCCTGGCCGATGAACTGGCCTGCGCAGCCAACTTCTCGCTGCGCGCCAAGGAGTGGAAGGATGAGCTTGTCTTCCTGCACGACGTCGCGCCCGGCGCAGCCGACCGGTCCTATGGCGTTCAGGTCGCGCGGCTTGCCGGTCTGCCAAAACGGGCGGTGCGCCGCGCCGAACAGGTGCTCAAGAAGCTCGAGACAAAGCCCGGCGCCGTCGAGGCCCTGCCGCTCTTTGCGTCCGTCGCAGAAGAGCCCGACCCCTTCGAGTCGGCAGAGGATCACCCAGCTCTCAAACTTCTCGACGCCGTCAGCCCGGACGACCTCACCCCGCGCGAGGCCCTTGAGCTTCTCTACAGGCTGAAATCCGAGCGCTAGGGCAAGCCATCTGCTCGCCGCGCAGATTCGCATGCCTCAAGCGTCGAGCATTTCTAAAATGACCATTGCGTTGACCGAACCTGTCGTCATCTATCGATAGAGCGAAATGACACCGGTTTCCCTTTCATGCCCGACTTGACCCTGCCGCAGGAACTCCAGATCACGCTCGTCTTCGCGCTGCTGATTGCCGTTTTCGTCAGCTTCCTGCGCGAGAAGATCCCCGCTGACGTGGTCGCGCTTCTCGCCATGTCGGCCCTGCTGCTCACGGGCATCCTGTCGGTACCCGAAGCGCTCAGCGTGTTTTCCAACGCCGCGCCGATCACCATCGCCGCCATGTTCGTCCTCTCCGCCGCGCTGGAGCGGACCGGTGTGATCGCTGCGGCCGGTAATCAGGTCATCCGCATTGCGAAGAACTGGACCCCTTCCGTCGCGATCCTGGCGCTCATGTCGATTGTGGTGACGCTGTCGGCTTTCATGAACAACACCCCCATCGTGGTCATCCTGATCCCGGTGGCGATCCGCCTTGCCCAGACCATAGGCACATCAGCCTCCCGCCTTCTCATCCCGCTCTCCTTCGCCTCGATCTTTGGCGGCATGACGACGCTGATCGGCACATCGACCAACCTCCTCGTCGATGGCGTGGCCCATGATGCGGGCCTTGAGCACTTCGGCATTTTCGAGATCACCGGCGCGGGCCTCCTCATGGCGATTGCCGGCACGGCCTATCTCGCGCTCTCCGGCCGCTGGCTGCTGCCGCATCGCGACACGCTGGCGGACCTCCTGCCGACGACGAAGAACCGGCGCTTCATTGCGCAGGTGCTCGTCCCGGTCGATTCCATCCTTGTCGGCAAGACGATCAGGGAAACGGGTTTTACCGCCGAAAAGGGCTTCACCGTCATCGACGTCATGCGCGCCAACCGCTCGCGCCGCGATGAGCTGTCCTCCCTCGTCCTCGAAGCCGGCGACCGCCTGGTCATCCGCTCACCCGTCTCTGAAATGCTCAGCCTGCGCGAGGCAGGCAATGTCGCCATCGGATCGGGCTCGGAAAGCCAGCGCCATGCCATCGAACCGGTCCAGACCAGCGAGACGGTTCTCATGGAAGGCGTGGTCGGCCCGGAATCGCGCCTTGTCGGCCGGCCGATTGTCGGAGCAGGTCTTGTGCGTCTTTACGGCGTCTATGCGCTCGCCATTCACCGGCGCGGGGAAAATATCAGCCTCGAAGGCCGGGGCATCCGGTTCAATATCGGCGATACCGTCCTTGTCGAAGGCCCGCCGGCAGGCCTGCGCCAGATGTTCGACGACATCATGCTGAGCAATCTGACAGAGACCTCGGAACGCCCGCTGCGCCGGGACAAGGCGCCGATTGCCATCGGGGCCGTCCTCGCCGTGATGGTGCTGGCCGCCCTTGGCGTCATGCCCATTGCCGGCCTCGCGCTGAGCGCGGCAGCCCTCGTCATCGCGCTTGGCTGCCTTGATCATCAGGAGGCCTATAAGGCGATCCAGTGGGATATTCTCATGCTCATCTTCGGCATGCTGACCCTCGGCATGGCGCTGGAAAATTCAGGCGCCGCCGCCCTGCTCGTCAATTCCATCGCCGCCCCTGTCGGCGTCTTCGGCCCGCTGGCCGCGCTGGCTGTTGTCTATCTGCTGACCTCCACCATGACAGAGGTCATCTCCAACAATGCCACCGCCATCCTGATGACGCCCATCGCCATCGGCCTCGCCCAGACCCTCGGCGTGGACCCGCGCGCCTTCGTCGTCGCGGTCATGTTCGCAGCCAGCGCCAGCTTTGCCACGCCCATTGGCTATCAGACCAATACGCTGGTCTACACCGCCGGCGGCTACAAGTTCAGCGACTTCGTCCGCATCGGCCTGCCGCTGAACCTTCTATTCTTCGCTGTGGCCATGCTGGTCATTCCGTTCTTCTGGCCCCTGGCATAAGACCGCCGCCGCCCCGCCCATCTACCCTGCCCAGGACACTGCAAGAGGAGCTTCGATTGACGGACCGCTTCACACACCGGATTGCAACGCTCGACGATATTCCAGCCATCATGGACCTCATGGCGGCTTCCATCGAACACAATATGCGTGAGTTTCTGAGCGATGATGAAATCGCCGCCGCGCGGGAGTCGATGGGCGTCGACAAGACGCTGATCAATGACCAGACCTATTTCGTGATCGAGACAGAGGCAGGCGGCACCACAGTCATGGTGGCCTGCGGGGGGTGGGGGAAACGCCGCACACTTTTTGGCGGCGACACCACGTCGGGGCGCGATGACAGCCTTGCAGACCCGGCGATCCACGCCGCACGCATCCGGGCCATGTACACCCATCCCGAATGGATCCGAAAAGGGCTCGGCACGCTTCTTCTGGAGCTTGGGGAGAATGCTGCGCGTGAGGCTGGCTTCAGGACGATAGAGCTCGGCTCCACTGTGCCAGGTGAACCTCTCTACAAGGTGCGCGGCTACACCGCTTTCCACCGTGAAGTGCGGACAGGCGCCAACGGCCTGCCCAACACCATCATACACATGCGCAAATCGCTCGTCTGAGACAGGCTAGAACCCGCCCGCGACACCATCCTTGCGCATCTCGGTCGCCGCGATCCATGCGCCGGACTCAAAGTCCTTCATGATCGCTTGATAGCCGCCGCCATTGGCCTCACAGCACTCGACCGTATAGCCACGGCGCTCAAGCTCGGCGCGCGTTTCCGGCGGGATCCCGCTTTCCAGATGAACGACGCCCATATCGTTGATGCACGGGTCGCCTGAATAGTCGTCGGTCGGCTCGCAGCCGCCGGTATGCTCCCAGCGGGCCGCATCGCCGGCCTCCTGCAGGCCCATGTCAAAGTCGATCAGGTTGAGGATGATCTGCGTATGGCCCTGCGGCTGCATCCCGCCGCCCATCAGGCCAAAGCTCATCCAGGGCTGATAGTCGCCATCAACCTGCTTGTAGGCGAAGGCCGGAATGATCGTGTGGAAGGGCCGCTTGCCCGGTTCGAAGACATTGGGGTGGTCCGGGTCGAGGCTGAAGAGCTGGCCGCGGTCCTGGAACATGAAACCAAGACCATCGGCGACGAGGCCAGAGCCCATGCCGCGATAGTTCGACTGGATCAGCGATACCATCATGCCGTTCTGGTCTGCGACGGTGAGATAGGTTGTATCGCCCTCTTCCAGCGTCTCATCGGCGGCGAGGGAGGCGAAATCCATGCCTGCCTCGACCTGCGTCATCGGTTTGTTGACGTCGATCAGCTTGGCACGTTCTTCATTATAGCCTTCACGGATGAAGACTTCCGGGTCGATGCCACTGAAGGCCGGGTCGGCATAGCCCTTGGCCCGGTCGGCAAAGGCGAGCCGCTTGGCCTCGACCTGAGCGGCGATGGAATCCGGCGAGCCATGCCCCATGCCGCGAAGGTCGAACCCTTCCAGCATCTGTAGCATCTGCAGCGCAGCGATCCCTTGCGTGTTCGGCGGCAGTTCGCAGACCCGCGTCTCTCTATAGTCGGCGCAGACCGGTTCGACCCATTCGCCTTCATGGGCGGCGAAATCCTCATAGCGAAGATAGCCGCCGATCCGTTCGAAATAATCGCCCATGGTGCGGGCAATCTCACCCTCATAGAAGGCAGAGCGCCCTTCAGCGCCAATCGTCTCAAGCGTATCGGCAAGGTCCGGATTCTTGAACAGCGTACCTTCGCGCGGCGGCGGCGAGAAATAGGTTTCCTTGGCGTTTTCGAATTCCTCGATCATGCCGCTTGCCGCATATTGCGGGAAATTCGCGGCGCTGCGGTTCCAGTAATAGGCAATGACTTCAGGGATCGGCGCGCCCTCGCGCGCATAGGTCACGGCCGGCGCCAGAAGCTCATCCATGCCGGTCGTGCCAAACTTGTCATGCAGCGCGAACCAGCCATCCACTGTGCCCGGCACAGTGACCGGCGCGGCGCCATAGGGCGGGATTTCCTCGCCCTCCATATATTCATCCGCAGCCGCCTGCATGTCCTCTAGCGTCGCGCCCATGGCAGAGCGGCCTGAGCCATTATAGCCGTAGAGCGTGCTCGTCTCCGGGTCCCAGACGATGGCGAACAGGTCCCCGCCAATGCCGTTCGCCGTCGGCTCGACAAGGCCCAGCATGGCATTTGCCGCAATCGCCGCGTCGACGGCATTGCCGCCATCTTCCATCACATTGAGCGCCACGCGGGTCGCCAGCGGATGCGCTGTCGCCGCAGCCGCATGTGGCGCAACGACGGAAGACCGCGTGCCAATGTCGCGGCCTGACGGCATCCGATCACCTTCGGCCGGGTCGCTGTACTCGAAGGGTGCCGGCACATTGCCCGCCGCACTGTCTTCAGCACTCACGGCCTGCGCCAGCGCTGCCGGTGCCCAATTGGCCGTCACCGCAAGGAGCAGCGCGCCCGCACCTGCCGTTCTCTTCAGAGTCATATTCATCATCGTGGTCACTCCCTATCGACGCCGGTGTCGTCTTCGCCTATGGCTCCCAACTTGCGGCTCCGGCCGCGAAAGGCAAGCAAGGACAGGAACCAGATCACCTCATGGCCTATGAAACGCTATTGACCGAAGTCGATGATGCGGTTGCGATCATCACGCTGAACCGCCCAGACGCGCTCAACGCCTTCAACAATGCACTGATGGACGAGCTGACCGAAGCCCTCGACAGGTTCGACAATGATGCCTCCGTGGGCTGCATTGTCATCACCGGCTCCAAGAAGGCCTTTGCCGCGGGCGCCGATATCAAGGAAATGCGCGAGCAATCCTATCTCGACGCCTATTATGCGGACTT
The DNA here is from genome assembly GCF_964005855.1 of uncultured Henriciella sp. NCBI lineage: Bacteria > Pseudomonadati > Pseudomonadota > Alphaproteobacteria > Hyphomonadales > Hyphomonadaceae > Henriciella > uncultured Henriciella sp. The sequence goes on along the minus strand of NZ_CAXFSW010000019.1, from coordinate 16,002 downwards.
CATCACCCGCAACTGGGAACGCGCCTCCAAGATGCGCAAGCCCGTCATCGCGGCGGTGTCCGGCTATGCCCTCGGCGGCGGCTGCGAGCTTGCCATGATGTGCGACTTCATCCTGGCGGCAGAGAATGCAAAATTCGGCCAGCCGGAAATTACCATCGGTGTCTCTCCGGGCGCAGGCGGCACCCAGCGCCTGACGCGCTTTGCAGGCAAGTCCAAGGCCATGGAAATGTGCCTCACCGGCCGCATGATGGACGCTGAAGAAGCTGAGCGCTGCGGCCTCGTCTCCCGCATCGTGCCGACCGATGACCTCGTTGACGAGGCAAAGTCAGTGGCCCGCAAGATTGCGTCCATGCCGCGCGCGACGGCCATGATGACCAAGGAAATGGTCAACGCCGCCTATGAAACGACGCTCAGCCAGGGTGTCATGTTCGAGCGCCGCCTCTTCCACTCCCTCTTCGCGACCGAAGACCAGAAGGAAGGCATGGAAGCTTTCGTCGAAAAGCGCGAGCCGCACTTCAAGAACAGGTAGACGGCAGACCTGACGATAAAGACAAGGGCGCACCCGGATCGGCCAGGTGCGCCCTTATTGTATCAGGCATCCTTATCCATGATGAGGACCGGCTTGATCGCCTTGCCCTCTTCCATGTCATGGACGGCCTTGTTGATATCCTCGAAGGGATATTCGCTCACCAGCCGGTCGAACGGGAAATTCCCGTCGAGATAATGCTGGATAAGGCGCGGGATGAAGACTTTCACGACGCTGTCGCCTTCGACACAGCCGACAATCTTCCGACCGCTCAGAATGTGCTCATTGGCATCGAAATCATAGTCGGTGCCGCCGGGCGGTGCGCCGACGACCAGAAGCGAGCCGCGATTGGCAAGCGCGGCCCAGCCAGCCCGCGCGGCCGGCTTGGCGCCCGAACACTCGATCACGGCATCGACACCTTCCGGCGCAATCTTGCGCACCATCTCAGGCACCTCGCCATCGCCGGCATTTATCGTATGGGTCGCACCAAGCTCACTGGCGAGCTTCAGGCGCTCCTCCTGCATGTCGATGGCGATGATCGGATGACAGCCTGCAAGTTTCGCCGCCATCACCGCTGAAAGCCCGACACTGCCGACACCGCTGACCGCGATGGAGGTGCCCGCACGCGGCGCCAGCGTATTCAGAACAGCGCCCGCGCCGGTCTGGATACCGCAGCCCAGCGGGCCGAGCAGTTTCAGCGGCGCCTCATCGGGCACTTTCACGACATTGCGCTCATGGGCGATGGCAAAGGTCGCGAAAGACGACTGCTGGAAGAAGGCGCCATTTACCTCGCCACCCAGCACGGGCTTGTCGGAACCAAGCCGCTTGTTGAGGAAGTTGAGGTCGGTGAAATGGTCGCAATAGGCCGGGTCCCCTTCCATACAGGGCCGGCAATCGCCGCACGAGCCATAGCTCAGCACGACCCGGTCGCCTTCCTTCAGGTCGTGCACATGTGCGCCGGCGGCCTCAACCACGCCAGCGCCCTCATGACCCAGCACCACCGGAAAATTTGCCGGCAGCACGCCGTCCCGGACGGCAAGGTCGGTATGACAAAGACCTGTCGCGACAAGTTTGACGCGGACCTCATGTGGACCCGGCTCATCTATCTCGACATCGGCAATCCGGAATTCGGCTTCGGACTTGTCGACAATGGCGGCACGCGCTTTCTGTGGCATGATTGTCTCCTTCTGCTTGTGCAAATTCAAAGCCTGCGGCGGGGGATCGTTCCTGCGCCCGTCCGACGCACCCGGAAGGGCGCTGCGCTTTCTTCAGCGAGTGCAGCCCCTCACAGTTGACGCGGCAGGGGCCTTTGGGTATGTCCGCCGCTTGCGTCCGACGGGACACTCAGGAGTTTTTGATGGCGAACACACGCTCAGCCAAGAAGATGGTGCGCAAGATCGCGCGCCGCACGGAAGTCAACACCGCACGCCGCTCGCGTATGCGCAGCTTCATCCGCAAGGTGGAAGAAGCAATCGCATCCGGCGACAAGTCCGCTGCCCAGGATGCGCTCAAGGCCGCCCAGCCGGAAATCATGCGCGCAGCCGGCAAAGGGGTTCTTCACAAGAACACCTCGGCACGGAAGATTTCGCGCCTCAGCGCCCGCGTGAAGGCGATGGGCTGACGCGATCTGTAGAAGATACAGTTGAATGCAAATTTGCAGGGCCCGCATGGTGTATCATGCGGGCCTTTTTTATGGCTTTCTAAGCCTCTAAAAACATCGGGTTTTTGACAGTCAAAGGGGTGTTTTCCACAGTGTTTGGACCCCCTGAAAGTTGACAGAACAAAATCGGAACACGACACTCGTCAAAGTAGCACAAATCGTTCCTATAATTTTTTTCAGCTGCCTAGCAGCTTGATTCACAGTGGCTTTTGGCGACCCCCGAAGGTGTCAAGAATATAACTACGGCTGATTCGAAAAAAGGCCGCTGGACACGTTCAGAAGCCCTATGTTTAAGTTAACCCATCGACGGAATTTGATCTCTGTACGGCGTAAAAAATCAACGGGCCCCAAAAGGCCCGAACGCCCGAGCTATGATCGCAAGTCGACGCGTAGAGAGTAGGACCAAAACACAGATAGAGGGGAAGATCCTATGGGGCTGCAAGAAGAATCTGGCAGACGAGAGACTGAGAAGAATACCAACACTCAACGCGGCGACAATCACCGGGGCATGGATCTCTGGCGGGCAGTGCTCGAGGATGCACGCAGCGAGACCTCTGCCCACGACTACAACACCTGGATTTCAGACCTGCGCTTTGTCGCTGATGACAATGGTACAGTCCTGATCGCGGCGCGCGACCAGCTCGCCTGCGACCGGATCAACTCGTACCACCGGCCAATGCTGCGCCGCGCCTGGCGCAAGGCCGATCCGCGCCAGCGCGCCCTGAAGATCACCTGCTGGAAGGATATCCCGGCAGACACGCGCGATCTCGTCGGCAATCCCTGGCGCGCGGATGAGACAGCGGCCCAGGCAGCCGAAACGCCCGCCGCCAGCGCACAGACCTCGTCCCAGCCGCGTCACGGCGAAGCGATGAGCTTCGATACGCTCATTGTCGGCGACACCAACCGCGCCGCCGTTCGCCTTGCCGAAATGATCGTGAAGGACGGCCAGATCTTTGCTGACGTCGCGCTCATCTATGGCCGTCAGGGCACCGGCAAGACCCATATCCTGCGCGCCATGGAAAAGGCGATCGCCCGTCAGGAAGATGGACGCCGCGTGACCTATATGTCGGCTGAGGAATTCATGACCGCCTTTGTCGACGGCGCGCGCGACGGCGACACCCGCCAGCTCAAATCGCAGGTGCGCCACAACGACCTTCTCCTGATCGACGACCTTCAGTGGATCGCGAACAAGAAGAAGACCGATGAGGCTTTCTTCGCCACCCTTCGCTCGGTAACAGCCGAAGGCGGCCGCGTCCTTCTCACCGCCGATGAGGCACCCGGTGACCTGAAAGGCTTCTCGGCGCGCATGCGCGGTGAGCTGATGGGCGCGGCAGCCGTCGAGGTTGGCCTGCCCGATCAGGAAATGCGCCGTGAGATCGTGAAGCTCCACACCAGCCTGATCCAGGCCGGTCAGCCGAACTTCATCCTCGACGAGGAGATGACCGAAAAGATCGTCTCCACCGTCCGCGGCCCGGGCCGGGACCTCTGCGGCGTGCTCTACTCGCTGCAGACAGAGACCCGCTATGGCGAGGTTGAGCCGACGCTGGAAATGCTGGGCACGGTGCTTCGCCGCCAGCAGGGCGAGTATCAGGCCCCGTCGCTCGACAATATCAAGCGCGCCACCATGCGCCATTATGAGCTGACCAAGTCGGAGATCGAAAGCGCCAGCAAGTCGCGCTCCATCTGCGCGCCGCGTCAGGTCGCCATGTATCTCTGCCGCGAGATGACCGACAAGTCGCTGCCCCAGATCGCCCGCGCCTTCTGCAAGAAGGATCACACCACGGTGATCCATGCCTGGCGCAAGGTGAAGAAGCTGATGCAGACTGATCCGGAGATGGTCCGGCAGGTCGAACAGGTGCGCGAGACCGTGTTCGACATCCAGTCCGAAGGCAATGGCTGACGCCCAGGGCGCCGGCCGGCTGAAATCTCCGCAGCGTTTCGCCGCTCGGGGCTTGCAATTTCAGCGATTTTGACAAGTGTACTCGGCCCGTCTCCCCGCAGGAGGCGGGCCGATTCGACTGAAACGCCCGGCCATCCGGGCAGGAAAGATGTGGCCCCGCGACCGGGCTGCTGATAGGGCTGACGCATGAAGCTGACGATTGAACGAAGTGACCTGCTGAACGCACTCAGCCACGTGCAGAACGTGGTGGAGCGGCGCAACACGATCCCGATCCTGTCCAATGTGCTGATGGAAGCCAAAGGCAGCGAAGTCACCTTCGTCGCCACCGATCTCGACATCGAGGCCGTCGACAGCGCCGATGCCACGATTTCCAGCGAAGGCGCCGTCACCGCGCCCGCCGGGACCCTGTTTGACGTTGTCCGCAAGCTGCCATCTGGCGCCGATGTGGAGCTTGAGCTCAATCCGGAAAACCGCCGTCTGACCATCCGGTCAGGCCGCTCCAATTTCGCGCTGCCAACCCTGCCAGCCACAGACTTCCAGACCATGACCGGCGACGACAATGCCGTCAGTTTCGATGTCGAGGCCGCAGATCTGCGCCGCCTGATCGACAAGACCCGTTTTGCCATCTCCACCGAGGAGACGCGCTACTATCTCAACGGCGTCTATCTCCACACCGCCGATGGCGACAAGGGCAAGGTCCTGCGCGCGGTCGCAACCGACGGCCACCGTCTCGCCCTCGCCGATTGCGAGGCGCCGGCCGGGGCGGAGAACCTCGACGGCGTCATTGTCCCGCGCAAGGCCATCGCAGAAGTGCGCCGCCTGATCGACAGCGCCGATGGCGATGTCTCTGTATCGGTCTCCGAAACGAAGATCGTCTTCCGGGCCGGGCGCGCGGTGCTCACCTCGAAGCTCATCGACGGGTCCTTCCCGGACTATCAGCGCGTCATTCCGAAGGGCAATGACAAGCGCCTCGTCATCGACAACAAATCCTTTGAGGCCGCCGTGGACCGCGTTTCCACCGTTTCGGCAGAGCGCTCACGCTCGGTGAAACTCTCGCTGGAAGACGGCAAGGTCGTCCTGGCCGTCAATTCGGCCGAAACCGGCCAGGGCCATGAAGAGATTGAGTGCGACTATGGCGCAGACCCGATGGAGATCGGCTTCAATGCCAAATACCTCCTCGATGTCACCGCTCAGATTGAGGCCGAAGACGCTGAGTTCATGCTGAACGATCCGGCCTCACCCGCCCTCATCCTGGACCCTGCCGACCCGGCCGCACGCTATGTGCTGATGCCGCTTCGGGTGTAAACGGGGGCGATGACCGCCCTTACCCGCCTGCGCCTCAAGGATTTCCGCAATTACGAGACGCTTGCCCTCGATCTCGACGGGCGGCACGTTTGCCTGTTCGGCGCCAATGGAGCGGGCAAGACCAATCTGCTGGAAGCCATCTCTCAGCTCGGGCCCGGCCGTGGCCTTCGCAGCGCAAAACTGACTGAGCTCACCCGCCACGGCGCGCCGGATGGGTGGACCGTCTCGGCCACCCTCGATGACCGGCGCATCGGCGTCGGCCTCGAAACAGAGGGCACGGGCGCCAAGCGCGTGATCCGTCTCGATGGCGCGCCCGCCCAGGCCGGCGACCTTGCAGACCTTGTCCGTATTGTCTGGCTCACACCGGCCATGGACTCCATCTTTCGCGGCGGTGCGTCCGACAGGCGGCGTTTCTTCGACCGTCAGGTCATGTCGCACATTCCCTCCCACGGACAGGCCGCCGCCCGCTATGAACGCGCCATGCGCGAACGAAACGCGCTTCTGGAGCGCGGCCATGTCGACCCAGCCTGGGCTGATGCGATCGAGACCCGCATGGCCGAAGCGGGCGCAGAGCTTGCGATCAACCGGGCCAGTGTCCTTGAAAACCTCCAGGCAGCCGTCGATGCCCGGCCGGAAGGCTATTTTCCAAAAGGCGATCTTTCACTCGATGGGGACGCGGAGGCTGCGGCCATCAGGGGCGAAGACTTCAAGACGATTTTTGAGACCCTCAGCGAAACCTATCGCAGCATGCGCCGCCGCGACATGGCCGCCGGGCGCACGCTCTCCGGCCCGCACCGCAGCGACCTCACCGTCATTCACCGCCCGACTGGCATGGTCGCCGGCGATGCCTCCACCGGCCAGCAGAAGGCGCTGCTTATCGGCCTCATTCTGGCCTCGGCAGGCGCCCTGTCACGCGACGACTCCGGGCCCGCGCCGCTTCTCCTCCTTGATGAGGCGGCCGCCCATCTCGACGCCGACAGGCGGGCCGCCCTGTTCGAAGAGCTGGACGCCTTGCCCGGCCAGAGCTGGCTGACAGGCACGGAACGCTTCCTTTTTGAGGCGTTCGGAGATCGCGCCCAGCAGATCGAGGTGAGCGCAGGCGGCGCGCATATCAGTGATTGAGCATCACCTATCTTTCAAAACTTCATAAAAGCAGTATCCTGAGGCCTATCTGGTCTTGCAGCAAGGCCGTTAGTAGAACACCTTTTAGATGAGTAAGGCTTGGGAGAGCACCCGCAGGACGGGCCTGTGTGTGCGGAGGGATATGAGCGAGACGGAGCGCCTGAGGGCTCTTTCAGAAACGAACCTGCTCGATAGCGAGCGGGAGGAACGCTTCGACCGTCTCACTCGACTTGCAGCCAATTCTCTCGAGACGGAAACGGCGCTGGTCTCGCTGGTCGACAGTGATCGCCAGTGGTTCAAATCCTGCCACGGCTTTTCAGGCACCGAAACCAGCCGCGATATCTCTTTCTGCACCCATGCGATCGAAGCGCCTGACATCATGGTCGTCCTCGACGCCACAAAGGATCCCCGCTTCGCCGATAATCCGCTTGTGACGGGTGAGCCATTCATCCGCTTCTATGCCGGCGCGCCGCTGATCACCTCACAGGGGCACGCGCTCGGCACGCTCTGCGTCCTCGATTACAAGCCGCGCGAGACCTTTGACGACACGGACCGCGAAATCCTGCGCGACCTTGCCGACAGTGTCGTCGGCCTCATCGACAAGGATGAGAAGCTGCGCGAGATGAGCGAGCTGTCGGTCATCAACCGCGAGCTTCAGCACCGCATGGGCAATATGTATGCCCACGTCTCCTCGCTCATCTCCCTGCTCGACAAGGCAGACCTCGAGCATGAGGAATATGTCAGCCGCCTGCGCGAAAAGGTGAATGCGCTGGCGCTGACCCAGTCGCTCATCGCCTCCGGCGGCCGGGAGTCGGTCTCCATTCGCGAGCTCGCAGAGCAGACGCTCGCCGCCTTCGAAGCCGGCGCGGGCGAGCCTGTCGTCACGGTCCAGACCGAGGATGATTTCGAGATCACACCCCGCGCAGCTTTCGCCATGTCTCTGATGCTGCACGAACTTGGCATCAATTCGGTCAAGCATGGCGCTCTCGGCGGCGAGGGCGGCACGGCCCGCTTTGGATGGTCTTCTGCCGATCAGCTCCACTTCTCCTGGGAAGAAAGCCTGACCATCCCACGCCGCGACGCCAGCGCCAAGAAGGCCAATGGCGGCTTTGGCAGCGTCATCCTGAAGCGGATTGCGCCAAAGACGTTCGGCGGAGAGGCCGAAGTCGATATCCAGCCCGGCAGCTACCGCTACACCGTCTCCGCCCTGCCCGAACGCGTGCTCGCTTCGGCACAGGCCTGAGCCGGCTCACCGCCTGCCGTCGCGGACAGCTTGCGCCGGGCATGGGGTTTGCGCGAAAAGCCTGACACCGACATTTCAAACCGGAGCGCTGCCCCATGAGCGAACATATCAGGACTGAACTCAGCAACCACATCCTGACCATCACCCTTGCGCGGCCCGAGCGGAAGAATGCGCTCACCCAGGCCATGTATGGCGCGATGGCGGACGCTGTGAACGGCGCCAATGGCGACAAGTCGATCCGCGCCATCGTGTTCACCGGCGATGGCGACATGTTCACGGCCGGCAACGACCTCTCCGATTTCGCCTCTATTGATGAGCGCGAGAAGGGCACCCCGCCGGTCACCCGTTTCCTCAACGCAATCCGCGACGCGGAAAAGCCCCTCATCGCCGCGGTCAATGGCCCGGCCATCGGGGTGGGCCTCACCATGCTGCTCCATTGCGACATCGCCTATGCCGGCCAGAGCGCCAATTTCCGCGCCCCTTTCGCGCAGCTCGGCCTCGTGCCGGAGGCGGGCTCCTCTCTCACCCTGCCGCGCGTGGTCGGGCGCTCCATGGCCAATGATATCCTTCTGGCGGGACGCATTCTCAGCGCAGACGAAGCGCTTGCCTGCGGACTTGTCTCACGTGTCACCGCAGATGAAGACCTCATGACGACCACGATGGAGACTGCCCACCGCATCGCGGCCTCTGCCCCCTCCGCCGTGCGGAAATCCAAGGCGCTCATCAACAATGCCCGCAACGAGATCGCCGATCAGATGCAGGCTGAAGGGAAGATCTTCGCAGAACAGCTGCAGTCGCCCGAATTCGCGGAAGCCGCTACCGCCTTCCGCGAAAAGCGCGCCCCGGTCTTCAAGGACTAGGTACACGCTCCAGGGGTGCTGGAACCGGTCTGACACAATCTGCGTTCGGGTGGCATGCAGAATGCCGCCCCGATCAAGATCCTTTCACTGGCCGCGCTGATGGCCCTCGGCCTCGCCGCATGCGGCGAGCGCTATCCGGCAGACATAAGAGGCTCGCTGGAGCAGGCGAAGGAAAGCGCCCTGGAAGTCGGTGTCTCCGACGCAGCCCCCTGGATTTCGTGGAATGACGGCGCACCAACCGGTGTCGAAGCCGATATCATCCGCGCCCTCGCAGAGCGCGAAGGGCTCAAGATAGACTGGATCCGGGGCGAAGAGGCAGAGCTTCTGGAATCGCTCAAGGGCGGCGACCTTCATCTCGTCGCCGGTGGCCTCACCAAGGCCTCGCCCTGGAAGAAACACGTCTCCCTGTCGGCTCCCATCTCCACCTGCCACGTCTATGCCGGACTTGCCGGGCCGGGCGCTGTCTCCATCGCTGAGGATGAACTCAAATCCATGACGCTGGAGGTCGAGCGCGCGTCCGGCCTCGCCCACAAGGCAGAGAAGAAAGACTACACCATCACCCGTGTGGACAAGCTGACAGAGGACAGCAGCGGGGCCATTGCCGAAGAATTTACCCTCAAGGAGCATGGCCTCACCCCCACCGGTGAGCCGCTGATGAAGACCACGCATGTTCTGGCCCTGCCACATGGCGAGAACGCCCTCTATGCCGCCCTCACCCGTTCCCTGCCCGCCAGACCGGGATGCCGGCCCATGCAGGAGCAGCCATCATGAAACTCGCCCCGAAATATGAGTATCCTGAAAACCTCCAGCCCACGCGGCGCAAGGCGATCTGGCTGGAACGGATCACCTTCGCCTATCTGCTCAGCGTGGTCGCTGTCATGTATCTCGTCATGGGCGCGTCGCAGGCCATGAAGGCGGCCTGGCTGGAAGACTCGCTCAGCCTCATTCCGCCGCTCTCCTTCCTCATCGCCATCCGGCTGGTGCGCCGCGCGCCATCGAAAACCTTCCCCTTCGGCTTTCACCGCGCATCGACCATTGCCTATCTTTCCAGCTCGCTCGCCCTCTTCCTGATGGGCGCCTATCTGATGTACGACTCCTCCATGGCGCTCCTGAAGCAGGAGAAGCCGACCATCCCGACCAGCTACATCTTCGGCCACCCCATCTGGATGGGCTGGATCATGATCGGCGTGCTTGTCTATTCCGGGCTGCCGGCCGCCATACTGGGACGGATGAAACTGCCGCTCGCGCGCAAGCTGAACGACAAGGCCCTCTATGCCGACGCCGCCATGAATGCGGCGGACTGGCAGACAGCCGCCGCAGCCATCGTCGGCATTATCGGCATCGGCTTCGGCCTCTGGTGGGCGGACGCGGCCGCCGCGCTCTTCATCTCGTTCAGCATCATCAAGGACGGGTTTTCCAACCTCAAGGATTCCGGCGCCCAGCTTCTGGACCGCACGCCCGACCCGCTCGGCTCTGACGGCAATGAGCTTCGCCAAGCGCTACGCGAACGCCTGCAGGCCATAGGCTGGATCGACACCGCGGACCTTCGCCTGCGCGAGGTCGGCCACCTCGTCTTCGGCGAGGCGTTCGTCACCCTCACCGGATCACGCCCCGGCGATGACCAGATTGCAGAGGCCGAACGGACCCTGCGCGACGCCGACTGGCGGATCGGCGACGTCACACTCGCCATCGGTCATTCCAGTCATTCGCCGCAGTCCGATGCGGGGCTCTGACGCGGCCCGCCTTCCAGGTCCTCAGCGTCCCGTGCCGCCCTCTTCCGCCTGCAGCAGGCCAAGCGCCACATCAAGCGCGCCCTCTGCCTCAACCTCATGGTCGGGAATGACGCCGGTGCCTTCCCAGTTTGCATCCGTGACGGGGCTGACAGGCCGGGTCTGCGGCATGGCAATCTGATAGCCGCCCGCAAGTGCCATCGGGTCGCCCACCATATGCGCCCCGCCGCCGGACCGTTCGCCCACCACGACAGCGCGCCCCGCCGATTGCAGGCCATAGGCCACGGCTTCAGCCGCCGAAAATGTGCGTCCATCTGTCAGGATATAGAGCGGCCGCGTCCCGCCATAGCGCGGCCAGCCAATATCGGGGACCGGCCGTGCCTCATAGCCCGCCTGACCGCGGTCGATCACCAGCGGCGGCTCTGCCCCGTCATCGAGAAAGCTCCACTGGATCCGGATTTCCGCCTCCGGCGCCCCGCCGCCATTGCCGCGAAGATCCAGGATCATGGCCTGCGTGTCCTGTAACAGGGTGAAGGCTGCCGCATAGCGCCGCCATGTCTCTTCAAGGTCATAAAAGCTTGTGAGCTTCAGATAGCCGATATTCCCCTCGATGAGGCGGACCTCGGCAATGCCATAATTGTTGTCCGGCGCCTCGGCATACCAGCGCGCGACCCAGCCGCCCCCGTCTTCGCCATCGGGGCGCACGGGGCCTGAGGGCACGGGCTCCACAAAGACATGCTTGTCGGCAGAGATCTCGCGCAAAGCCTCCGTCAGCGCCTCTGCAAACGCCTCCGGCGCCCGGCACGTTGCGCCGGGTTTGGCCTCCGCCGCCTCTGCCCGGATTGCCATGGCGATCTCCGCCGCCTTCTCGTCCAGCACATAGTCGCTTTCAAACCGCGCCGCCGCGCTCTCCAGCGTTGCCGCCTCTGCCGGGCAGAGCGACGCGAACAGCGCTGCCACGATGAAAGATGGGGTCATGATCGGTTTTCCTTTTCTGCGTCGGCGCCCGTCGCCCCTGCGCGGGCCAGCCGCGCGGCAAATCCCTCCCGGGTCAGCGCGCCATCCAGCCGGTCGAGCGTGGCCATGAGCTGCGGGTCCGCCTCTTCAAGGAGCCCGGCCGCCGCCCGGTCGACCCGCGCACTGATCGCGGTCACCTTGTCCAGCATCACCTCTCCTTCTGCGCTGAGCGCGATCAGGCTGGCGCGCCTGTCGCTCCTGTCCTTCTCCTTTGTGACAAGACCCGCTTTCGCCATCTCGCGGACCGACTGGACGATGGCGACATGGCTGACACCCAGGGCAGACGCCGCGTCGCCCACGCGCATCGCGCCCTTCCGTCCCAGCAGCAGGGTAAGCGCGAACCAGCGCTGCTCAAACCCGAGCTCGTCCCTGTAAAGCTGGCTCACCGGCCCGTTCAGCCGGTCCAGAAACCGCCGCAGGCGCGAGCCGAGCGCGGTCTGCCCCAGCTCCTGAAGAAAGTCGTCACTCATATTTATGTAATGACTTACTTATATGCTGCTGGCAAGCCCCGCGCCTCTGTAAAAGGTATCCTCCGGCCCGGATCGGCAGCGCGCCAGTGTGCGCTTTCGCCAGGGCAGGCTGGAGGACAAAATCCAAGTTTTTGCACACCCATCTATCGGCGGGTGCAAGACCTTGTTTCCACGCCATTTTACAAAGCCGCAAACCACCCGCCGGATTTCCCTTTCCGCGCCAAATCCTCTATGATTTGAACCAATTGTGACGAATCAGAAAGCGACACGCTCAAATGGCTGAACCGACAGACGACATGCCCGAATATGGCGCCGACTCGATCAAGGTCCTCAAAGGCCTCGAAGCGGTCCGCAAGCGCCCCGGCATGTATATCGGGGACACCGATGACGGCTCCGGCCTTCACCACATGATCTACGAAGTCGTCGACAATGCGATCGACGAAGCCCTCGCCGGCCATGCCGATGAGGTCACCGTCACGCTGCACGCTGACGGCTCGGCTGAGATCACCGACAATGGCCGCGGCATCCCGGTCGAAATGCACAAGGAAGAAGGCGTCTCGGCGGCTGAGGTCATCATGACCCAGCTCCACGCGGGCGGTAAGTTCGACCAGAACTCCTACAAGGTCTCGGGCGGCCTCCACGGCGTGGGCGTGTCTGTCGTCAACGCCCTGTCGGACTGGCTGGAGCTTCGCATCCACCGTGCCGGCAAGGAGCATTTCGTCCGCTTCATCGATGGCGGCGCCGTCGAAGCGCCCCTGAAGGAAGTTGGCGTCAGCCCGACACGTGAGAACGGCAAACCCTATACGGGGACGGCGCTGCGTTTCATGGTCAGCGCGTCGACCTTCACGATGACCGAATATGACCGCAAGACGCTGGAGCATCGCCTGCGCGAGCTTGCCTTCCTCAATTCCGGCGTGCGCATCGTCTTTCGCGACGAGCGTTCGCCAGAGCCTTATGAGGCCGTTCTGGAATATGAAGGCGGCGTCAAGGCCTTCGTCGAACACCTCAACCGCCAGCGCACCTCGCTGCTGCAGGACACCGTCTATGCCGTCGGCGAGAAAGACGGCATCACGGTGGAAGCCGCCCTTGCCTGGACCGACAGCTATCATGAGACGGTGCTCTGCTTCACCAACAACATCCCCCAGCGCGATGGCGGCACCCACCTTGCCGGCTTCCGCGGGGCGCTGACCCGTATCATCAACAAATACGCGGCAGAGACCGGCATCGCCAAGAAAGAGAAGGTCGACATCTCCGGCGACGATGCCCGCGAGGGGCTGACCTGCGTCCTCTCGGTCAAGGTGCCCGACCCGAAATTCTCTTCCCAGACCAAGGACAAGCTCGTCTCCTCAGAGGTGCGCCCCGTGGTCGAAAGCCTGATGGGCGAGAAGCTCTCTGAATGGTTCGAGGAGAACCCGAAGGAAGCGGCCAACATCATGCAGAAGATCGTCGAGGCCGCCGCCGCCCGTGAGGCCGCGCGCAAGGCCCGCGAACTGACCCGCCGCAAGACCGCGCTCGACATCACCTCGCTGCCCGGCAAGCTTGCCGACTGTCAGGAAAAGGACCCGTCCAAGTCCGAAATCTTCATCGTCGAGGGTGACTCCGCTGGCGGCTCTGCCAAACAGGGCCGCGACCGGTCCAACCAGGCCATCCTTCCCCTGCGCGGCAAGATCCTCAACGTGGAACGCGCCCGCTTCGACAAGATGCTCAGCTCCGACCAGGTCGGCACGCTGATCATGGCGCTCGGCGCCGGCATTGGCCGCGATGAGTTCGACATCAACAAGCTGCGCTATCACAAGATCATCATCATGACTGACGCCGATGTCGACGGCGCCCACATCCGCACGCTGCTGCTCACCTTCTTCTATCGCCAGATGCCGGAAGTGATTGAGAACGGCTATCTCTATATCGCCCAGCCGCCCCTCTATAAGGTCAGACGCGGGCGTTCGGAGCGCTATCTCAAAGACGATATCGAGATGGACAATTACCTCATCGATGAGGGCACCACCGGCGAAGCGCTGATCCTGCAGGACGGCACCCAGATTGCGGGCGAAGACCTGCGCGCCAAGGTGCGTGAGGCCGCTGCCTTCAAGACCGCGCTCTGGCGTCTCTCGCTGCGTGCGCCCGGCCATATTGTCGAACAGGCCGCCATTGCCGGCGCCCTCGCCCCGGACGCTGATGAGACGAATGCCCAGAAAACCGCCGACCGCCTCAACCGCATCGCCGAGGAGGGTGAGGACACCTGGGAAGGCACGTTCGAAGACGGCAATCTGACCCTGCGCCGCGAAGTCCGCTCGGTCGAAGAGAAAGCCGTGCTTGACCGCGCGCTGCTCGCCAGCCAGGACGCGATCCGCCTCAACAATCACGCCGAACATGTCCGCTACCTCTATGAAGAGCCGGCCATTCTGCGCAATGAAAAGTCAGGCGAAACCACTGTCCATGGCCCCGTCGGCCTGTTCGAAGCCGTCCTCGCCGCCGGCCGCAAGGGCCTCAATATCCAGCGCTATAAGGGCCTCGGCGAAATGAACGCCGACCAGCTCTGGGAAACCACCCTGGACGCCAATGCCCGCACCCTCCTCAAGGTAAAAGTCGCCCACGCCGACGACGCCGACGACATGTTCACCAGGCTGATGGGCGACGTCGTCGAGCCAAGACGCGAGTTCATCCAGGACAATGCGCTGGAAGCTGAGGTGGATGTTTAGGTGGAATGGCTAGCTAATATTGATATCAATATTGCTGCACCGCAGAATGGCCCAGATAACTTTGTTTATCACTACCAATCTCTGATCGCAGGGTTGCTGGCGCTTGTCGCCGGCGGCGCTCCCGCCTTTTTTCTTTGGCTTCAAAGCCGACGGTTAAACCGACGGCGGTTAAATTCCGCGCTTTCTCGCCTTCCATTAGCATTGAGCGACCTGCACGGTTACGCGGATTCCTGTCTACTCGAACTGTCCCGTCTAATGGCACGAACGGGGGAGTTTGACGACATACGCAACCCAATTCGGATTCCACATATCCCCGAAGATGCACTAAACACACTTACCGAAATGATCGAATTAAGTGCTGATAGCGATGCTCAGTTTTTCCAAGCATTGCTGCGCAGACTTCAAATCCAGAATTCTCGCATTCAACGCACCGCGATTGACGTCTCTCCAGAACGTCCGTCGAGCTTACATACTGGAACATACAATCTACGACATGACGTGCTCGACGCGTTTGTGATTAAGACCATGGCTGACCACTTATTTCCATTCGCTCGTAGGGAAGTTGGGCACGTGCCGCCTTACTCCGCGCCAACAGATCGCATCCCGGGTCTATACTTGCTGCATACGCATTTCGATTCCGCGACAAATGAATATGTAGCCCAACATCTTGGACGTGTTGTCGAGAGAGCTTTTAAAGATCCGCTTAGCGAAGGCTGAATGTAGATTTGAACTTCAGCGTTCAGGCCTAATGGCAGCCCTCGTCGATCTTTTTCAGGCGGTCAAGGCTGCAGTAGGCACGGCGAAGCCGCTTGGCCTTGAGGGCCTGAAACAGATCGGACACACGTCCCGGTCTCTCTATCGGCCCTCCCCCTCTCCCGGATGCGGGAGGGGGTATAGCGATGTCCGAGTAAAATTATGCAGCTCTACGTATTTCGCAATTCATCAATGGCCGCAGCAGCCACCATCGCCGATGTAAAGCACGCATACGGTCTAAACCGATCATCCTTCTCTTCATCTGCGTAGTCTTGAACCGATTTCGCTACCAAAGTCTGCGGTTTAGGGTGCGGCAACTCCTGAGCTGCGAACATGACACCATATGCTTCCATCTCTATTCCGAGGAGCTTTCTATGCTGCTCGCTTTGGATTTGCTTGAATTTATCTCGATCAGCCACAACGGCTGCGCCAGATGCAAGCGGGCCGAAGATGATCTTCGGAGCGGCTCGCGGTTTGGTGCCGCTAAAGCTGTCGTGAATTCCTGAAAGTAGAGCCCGATTCTGAGAGAGCCTTTCGATAAGTCCGCGCATTTCCGCCGTAATATTTACTTGATATATTGCGGGCTCAAAAGGTTTTCGGTCGCTTGATCGATCGAAATGCTTGCCGTTACCGTAATCCCAAACAGGACTTCCGACGATCACATTGACCTGCTCCCCTGAATTGCCCTCGTTTTGAGGTTAGTCTGTTCCTGACGAG
>NZ_CAXFSW010000018.1:0-38666 GCF_964005855.1 uncultured Henriciella sp. | reverse complement strand
GAGTGGGAATAGGGGCTGAGATTTTAACCTCGCGCAAGCGAATGGTTGAATAAAGGGGAATACAATTCAACTTCCGCGCTAGACCCGGTACAAAGGGACATGTCCTTTTGCAAGCGCATCTGTATCGTTGAGGATTCGGGTCTCATCGCAGAAGACTTTCGTTTGACGCTCCTGGAAACCGGATATGAGGTGGAGGCCTATTCAGGACTGGCGGCCCTCGAGCAACCGGACACCTGGTACTGTAGGTTCGATGCTGCTGTCGTTGATCTTGATTTCGATACACCTGATTGCTTGCGCGCCATGGCAAGGTTCAGCGCATCGGATGTTCCCGTAGCCCTTCTGACCGGCCTGGATCCGGAGGACCTGCCCAGGCCGGCCAGACAGCATCTGAGAATCGACAAGCCGATCGCCAATGCGCGCCTGCGGGCCGTTGCCCAGAGGCTGACACACCTCAGCCAGCATCCAGAGTAAGCTGCGATCTCGGAGCTGTTCTACGGTCCTTGAACAGCGCGCCCCTTCAGAAGGTCGTATGCGCGCATTGAGTAACGCCTCTTAAAAAAGACGCCCCCGGTTTGGCCGGGGGCGTTGAGTATTGGGATGAATGAGGGGACGGCCCCTCTTTTGCCGGTGTCAGAAATTGACCCGTGCCTGGATGGCGATCTGACGGCCCTGAAGGAAGCGGCCATGGTCGACATTGGCGCCGAATGTGCTGCCTGAGAGGGGGACGGCGGACGTGTACTGGAGCGGCGTTTCGTCGAACACATTCTTGCCCATCAGCGCGACCTGCCAGGCGCCCGAGCGGGGCGAGAGGGCGAGGCGCAGATTGACAAGCTCATATCCATCCACACGCCCGTCCGGATCATAGGTCTGCGAGGCATCATATCCGGAGGTGAAGAAGACATCTGCGCCTGCTTCAAGCTCATAATTGCCGAAGATATCGCGGACATAGTCAGCCCCGAGCGTGCCCTGGACGTCGGAGACGAGCTGGTTCGACTTGCCGGTATAGTCGCAAAGCTCCGGCACGCCATTGCCGTCATAGTCGACGTCCGGCTGCTGTCCGAAATAGCACTGGCCGTTCCTGTAGTCGGTGAACTCGAAATCGGTGAGCGCGAGTGAGCCGGAAAGGGTGAGGTTGTCCGTTGCGGCCCAGCGGCCGTCGAGCTCCAGACCTTTTACTTCCGCTTCGCCGGCATTGCCGACATTGAAGCCCAGGATACCGTCGAAGATCGACACCTGCAGATCGTCATACTGGGTAAAGAAGGCGGCGACGTTCAGTTCGGCCGATCCGCCGAGGCCGAACTTGCCCCCGACTTCCCAGTTGATGGCCTGTTCGTCCTCGAACTCGAAGGAGTCAGCCATTGTTGGGTAGACTGATCTGTTATTGGCGCGGAAGTCGAACCCGCCGGATTTGAAGCCCTTGGCCCAGGAAGCGTAAAGCAGGTCGTCTGCGCCGAGGTCCCAGATCAGTTTCACATCTGGTGAGAACTGGGTTTCCTCGCGGCTGCCCGAGACTTTTGCCTGACCGAGTGAATTGACAAAGAACGCGCCCGTTGGGCCGAGCCCGGAGAGGTTTTCGGATGTGATGCCGAGCAGGTTAGCAAAGACCAGAGGCGCGCCGAGCTGGGCAGTCGGCAGAGCGTCACCATCATCGCTCAGGATGACCATTGTGCGCTCGCCATCCTTTGATTCCTTCGTCACACGGGCCCCCACCTGGAGAGAAAGCGGGTCCATGAACCGCCAGGTGAATTGTCCGAATGCCGACAGGACATCGGCATCGACCTTGGCCGACCGGGCCGCTTCTGTTCCTGCGACCAGGTTGCCTGCGCCGGGCGAGCGCGCGTTGACGGCCGGGACGAGAACAGAATTGTCCGGCACGATGATCTGGTCACCATATTCGTGGCTGGAGGTCTGATAGTAGGCCCCGAGGAGGTAGTCGAAATGGTCGTAGATCGGTGAAATCAGGCGGATCTCCTGACTGAACTGGTCATAGTCCTCCTGGATGCCTGCGCCGAAGATATCCGCGCCTGAACCGTCGCAGTCGCAATATTCATCATATTTGAAGGCCGAGTATGCCGTCTTGGACTGCAGCTCGAATTCACCCGGTGTCCATTCGAAGTCGACCGTATAAGTCTCAAGTTCGTTTTCGGAGAATTCTCCTGTTCCGGACCGTTTCCCGTCCCGGACCTCATTCAGCGCTGAGCTATCCTGGCCGAAGACATTGACCAGAACCTGACCGTAGGTCAGCCCGGCAAATGGCCCTGCTGCGATCGGGTCGGAGTTGAAGACTTCGCGGCTGCGGCCATAGACGTCGAAGTCCGAAACCTCGGCCTTGGCGCGGGCCAGAAGATTGTCGGTGAGGTCCACCTCAATCGTTCCGCGCGCGGAGATATCCTCGCGCTGTGGGTTTTTGTTACCGGTGCTCAGATTGATGTCATAGCCCTCAGCGTCCCGATAACGAAGCGCCAGACGTCCGCGTACACGATCACTGAGAGGGCCCGAGACATAGCCCTCAGTGACAATCTCGTCGGCGTCGAATTCATATGACGCCATCAGGGAGCCTTCGAAGGTGCGTGTCGGCTTTGCCGTGGTGATCGACAGCGCGCCGGCGATGCTGTTTTTGCCGAACAGGATGGATTGCGGCCCGCGCAGAACTTCGATTCGCTCAAGGTCGAAGAGCGGCGTCCGCGTCTGCTGCGCCCGTCCGTAATGGACGCCGTCGACATACATTCCGACGGATTGTTCGAAGCCCTGATTGATGCCGGACCCGATGCCGCGAATGAAGATGTTGGTGGAGATGCCGGTCTCGGTCAGGGTGAAGTTCGGCACGGCATACTGGATATCCTCAAGGCGCTGCAGATTCTGATCGGCGATAATCTCTCCATCGACGACTCCGACCGAGATCGGAACATCGCTGAGGCTTTGCTCACGAGCCTGGGCGGTGACGGTGACGGTGTTGAGCCGGGCCGGCGCCTCGGCTTCCTGCCCCTCCTGGGCATGGACCGGAAGCGCGATAGCGCCAGCAAGGGCCAGTATCGAGATGCCTGAAATCATGTGGCGTTTCATGGTGTTTCCCCCTCTGGAAATGTCAGACCCTCGGCCTGATGGATGATTGGGCTGGGTGAGCGGTCAGCCGGTTGCGCGCGCGCCAAGGCGCGCCTCAAAGAACCGGGTCATGTCGCGGTAGAGCTCGTCTTCCTCCGGCACGTCAGAGAAGGCGTGCCACATGCCTTCATAGACGAGCAGCTCGCTTCCCTGGCCTGAGGCGCGAAGCTTCTTGTGAAACCGGGCCGTATCGCTGAGCAGCAGGTCACGCGTTCCTGTCACGAGCAGTGTTTCCGGAAAACGGGCGGGCAGCTGGGCGTTCAGCGGGGAGAGGCGGGGGTCTGAAAGATCGCGGCCATCCGCATAGAGCTTTGCCGCTTCCTCGATCACGCCATGATAGGTGTAGAGCCCCGGATCGATCGTCTCGAGCGTCGAGAAGCTGTCGCCTGACGGTGTCATATCGGTCCAGGGCGAGTTGAGCACGAGCGCCTGGGGCTGAGTGAGGCCGCGGCTGGCAAGCTCCAGGCAAAGACAAGCGGCGAGATTTCCACCAGCGGACGTACCAAAGACGCCGACCCCGGAGGGATCATAGTCCCCCAGAACCGCTCGATAGACCGAAAGTGCGTCGTCAAGCGCGGCCGGATAGGGGTGTTCGGGCGGCATCCGGTAATCCACCGCCAGGACGCTGTAGCCGGACCCGGCCGAGAATTTCAGGGCACGGGTGAGACCTGCGAGACCGTCATAGAGGACATACGCCCCGCCATGCAGCTCCAGAACGATCTGGGCGGTTTTTCCGGCAGGCTGGTCGTGGGGCGTGATGCGCCGCACCGTCACGCCGGCGATCTGGGTTTCCTTCACTGTGACGGGGAGCGTCCGCATCATGTGTTCGGCCTGATTGCCCCGGAACGGATTCATGGCGTGCCGGATCGCGATCCACTCCTCGCTGCTCGACGGGCGGACGAGGAAGGGGGCCGGATCGACCTCATTGGCGAGGAAGGCGCGGGCCTCCTTGCTGATGGAGGCGGCGGGCGGGATACGACGGGGCGTCAGGTCGCGCGGCATGAGCGTGTCCTTGAAGAAAGGGATTAATCGGGAACGGACAGGGCCCGCAGGTCAGGGCAGTTGCTCGACAGTGTCGGGAAGGATCTCGTAGATCACGCGGAAGGAGTTGCCGCCCATGATCCGAAGCGCGTCCTCATCGCTGAACGGGGTGTCGAGACAGGACGGAGACGACCAGCTTTTCTCGCAGGTGAGGGCCCTGGTGTAGAACACCATTTCCGCGACATCCTTGAGCATTTCCACGCCGCCGTCGAAATCGCTGCCCATGGCGATATGGTCTTCGCCGCGAATCCACTTGTCGGGTGTGCAGGTCTTCTCCGAATAGAGGCAGACATGCGCATCGTTGACGAGATCGACGGCATAACGGATGGCTTCCGCCCAGACATGGGCTTCGACGCCGCAGACAAAATCATCGGTCGGGCCGATGCCCACCACGCCGCCGGTGCGGGCGATGGCGACGACCTGGTCATCCGAGAGGTTGCGGGCCTTGCCTTCTTCAGGGTTGGCATTCGGACAGCTGCGGACGGACTTCTTGAACGGATAGGTCGGCAGGAAGTCGCCGAGGCCGCCATGGGAGTGGACGATCGGCGTCTCATGCGCGGCGGCAATATCGATCACGTCCGCCTGCAGCGCGCCCGAGGCGTGGGCCACATCGACGACGACGCCGTGCGAGATGGCCTGTTCGATCATGAAGCGGCCTGCTTCAGACAGGCCCCGCCCGTTGGAATAGCCGTCCGATGTCTGGCCGCCAAAGGGCGGGAACCAGGCGGGCATCGGCTCTGGCGCGAAAGGATTGTAGCTTGTCGGCGCGTTCCCCATGCCGGTGGATGAGCCGCCATAGTCATTGTCGAGAAAATGGGTGAGGGCGATCATCCGGTAGCCGGCATTGTAGAGTGCGTTGAAGCGCGCCTGCATTTCCTCTTCGGCGTTGAGGTCCAGCACACCGTCGCGGTCTGAATCCGGCGCCGGGAGATAGAGCCCTTCTGTGGAGAGCAGCCCGCCGACATCGCGGTTCGGCCAGGACTGGGTGCTGCGCGCCTCCAGAAGCGCATCGAATTCCTGTTTGGACCGGACCATCCGCAGGCGATGGCTGGTATCCGCGTCCGTCGCCGAATAGGCGGCCGCTTCGCGCAGGCGCTCTGCGGTGATCAGCAGGCGCTCAAGATATTCCTCGCGCGCTTCGTATTCAGGGCAGGTAGCCGGCGGCCAGTTGCCCCGGCCACTGCCATGTTCGTTGCCGCCCCAGGGCCAGGTGCCACGTTCGGCTTCCTGAGAGTACCAGGCCCGGCAGTTCTTCTCCCAGGTCCAGTAGGGCGCATTGTCGTCCCAGCCGCCATAGGTGGTGCGGTAGGCATAGGTGTAGATGTCGCGCGGGATCGGCAGGATGTCAGACTTGCCGTAGTTCAGCTGATAGGGCGCGCCGGGATCATCATAGCGCCGGCCATAGACGCCGTGCTGGCTGTAATTGTAGTCGATGCCATCCCTTGTCTTCTTCAGCGTGATGACATGCGGGTCGCGTTCGAAGTTACGCCGCTGGCAGTCCTCATCCCAGGGGCAGGGATCGGAAAAACCCGGAAGGTCGGCGGCAAGAATGTCGGCTGTCGTGCGGCTGGCGGCAGAGAAGACCTGCAGGAGCATGTTGCCCTCTGCGAGGCGTTTGAGATCGACATGGCCGTCTTCATCATTGTTGACGAGCAGGTGTTCGTGCGGGGCGATGACGCCGTCGAAATAGTCATCGTCATAGTCGCGGCCATCGAAGTCATCGTCGCGGCCATTGTCGTCATCCTCATCCGGCAGCATCAGCGTGTCTGCGTGCAGGTCGATCATGGTGGGGAGGATGGCGTCGCCCTCTTCACCGGCAGGAATGCCTTCATTGTGAAGCTCGAGAAACCTGTCTGCCGGACGGATCGGCATGTTGCGGTATTTCTTCGGCGAATTGAGGTCGTCGTGGAGGTATTCAGCAATCCCTCTCGGCGTCGGCTCGACGGTACAGGCGCTGAGAAGGCCGGGGACGAGCAGCGCGAATGCGAGGGCTGTGCGCGATGGGCCAAGTGTCCTGCAATGACGCTCGGATATCTGCTGCGGTGTCTTCATGGCCCTGGTCTCCTCTGCCTTCTCGTGCTGCCGGTCCGGCGGGCCCGCAGCGTGTCTCGTATCGGAGAGGAAAGGCGTCACTTTGCTCGCGGCGATGTGCGGCGTGCGGGGCGAGCCCTGATTTCCTCCCGGTGCCGCCAGATCTTCTGATCCGCCTCGGCGGCGGTGGATCTTGTCGGCAGGGAGGAACCTGCCATCGATTCATTTGTGGATAAAACGCAATGAATTATGCTAATTCCATCAAAAATTAGAGGAATGGATATGAAGCTGGATCATCTTCGCTATTTCCTGGCGGCTGCGAGCGAGGGAAGTTTCACGGCGGCCGGCCTCAAGATGCACATCACGCCCACCTCGGTCGGGCATGCGGTCAATGTGCTGGAAGGCCAGCTGGGTACCGATCTCTTTGTACGAAAGCCGTCCAGAGGGCTGACGCTGACGGTGGATGGCCAGAAGCTGTTCCAGCAGTGCCGGCAGGTGCTGGCCGACCTGGAAACGCTGCAGGATCAGTTTCGGGGTCCCGCGGACCAGTTTCGCGGTGAGCTGATCATCGGGTGTCAGGAAGCGCTCATCTGGTCGCTGCTGCCCCGGACCATCCGCAACCTCGCCGAGCGCCAGCCGGGGCTGCGCGTGTCGATGAAGACAACGTCGCTCGACACCAATTATGAGGCGCTCGAGGAGGGGGAGATCGATGTGCTGATCACCTTCCGGAATGATGACGCCGCGCCCTCAAGCTGTGAGGTGACAACGCTTTGCCGGCCCGAAGTCTGCGCCCTTATGCGCAAGGGGCATCCGCTGGATACAGAGAGCGAGACTGTGAAGCTCGATGATCTCGCGCGCTACCCGCAGGTCATGAACAATGAGCCGGAGGCGTTCGATCTCGCCTACAATGCCTACCGGGCGCTGGGCTATGCACCGGAGGTGATTTTCTCCAGCAATGTCAGTTCGGGGGCACAGGCACTGGTCGGGCAGGGGGATGCAGTGTCACTGCGGGTTGTGCGCTCGTGCAGCACGGTGTCCCCGCTGGGTGATCCGCTGACCTATAAGCGGATCGCGGGGGACTTTTTCAGACCGTGCCTGGTGGCGGCGAAGGTGAAATCGCGCACGCCGGGCATCCGTAACAAGCGGGACGCCTTCATCGAGGTCTGTCAGGAACTGGTCACCAGCGGCGAGATGCGCGACCACCTTTACTATTGAGCGGCTGGCGTCATGAGGGTTTCGGGCGAGGGCCCGTGCACCGCCGGCTCATCCCTGACGCGGAGCATCAGAAGGCTGCCAAGTACGAACAGGATGATGAGACTGCCAAAGCCGATGCGCTGGCTGCCGCTCAGCATGGTCGCCACTGAGACAAGGCCAGGACCGAGCCAGACGGTGACGGTGCCGGTCATGGCATATATCCCGAAGAACTGGCCGATCCTGTCGGGCGGGCTCAGCGCGACGAGGAGGGAGCGGCAGGAGCTGTAGGCGCCGATGATGAAGGCGCTGAGCGGCATGATGCTGATCAGATAGACGACATCCGTCGGGTTGGCGAACATGCCGGTCTTGCCGGCGGACACGGGCAGGTGGACGAGACCGAAGAGGAGGGTTGTCTTCGTCATGCCGACCTGAAAGGCGAAAATCGCCGTGATGCAGAAAAGCTCGATGAGAATAGCGCGTCTCGGCCCCACCAGCCGGTCGAGCACGCCGCCGACAAGGCCGCCAAGCACGGCCGAGACCGTGGCCAGAATGCCCATCGCTGCGGTTTCGGCCGGACTCCAGCCGAGCACGCCGGCGACATAGACCGCGCCTATGGTGAACAGAGCTGTGAGGCCGTCCATGAAGATCATGCGTGCGATGAGGAAGCGCATCATGCTGGGATGGCCGGTGAAGAGGGTGCGAAGCGTTTCCATCGGGCGCAGGGTTTCGGGCAGGAACCGCGCCCGGCGCCAGCTGGCACCGGGCCGGTGAAGATCGGGCATGCCGAGAAAGAAGGGCGCCATGAAGAGGAGAATCCACGCCCCGCAAAAAGCGCCGGAAAGGCGCGCGATATCCTGTTCCAGCAGGCCGGCAGGCGGATGGTTCAGCAGGTAGATAAGGATGAGCAGGGCCACAACACTTGCGCCGCTGCCCATGGACAGGCCGAGGCCGGAGATCAGCGGTACGTCGCGCGGCGTGCCGGCGGCCGGCAGCAAGGCATTGTGAAACAGTTCCGAGACCGTATAGGCGCAGCTGGAAATGACCAGAAGCAAGCCCGCGAGCGGAATGGCGTAGGGAACGCCCGGCGCGACAAGGGCAAGGCCCGCGCTGGCCGCGGCGAGAATCAGCATGAGGGCGAACAGGACGGGTTTCTTGGCCCCGCCCCTGTCCATGAAGCCGCCGAGGAACGGGGCCGCGACCGCCATGATGAGGCCCGCGACGGTGGCGATACTGCTGAAGATCGCCTGACCGCGCGTGCTGTCGCCGACGACGCTTTCCGCAAAGTAGGCGGAGAAAACATAAATGATGACAATGTAATAGTACGGACTTCGCGCCCAGTCGAAACTGGCCCACCAGAAACCGGTCAAGGGAAAGCGATGTTTCTTGGCTGAGGTCGCAGGGCTCATGTTCACTCCGCGTGAATGAAAATAAATATAGTAATAACTATAGACGTGATGCGACGCACTTATCAATGCGAGACAGTCAATCGATCGCGAGTGGTGGATTGGTACGGCCGGTCGACATTGGGCCCGGGATAAAGGCCTGCGACCACGCCTTTCTCGGCCGCGTGGCGACCCGCATCATCAATGAGGTGAACGGCGTGAACCGGGTGGTCTATGATGTGACCTCGAAACCGCGCGGCACGATTGAGTGGGAATGATTCCGCGTCTCTCGCGGGCTATCGCGAGAGATCAATAAATCAAATAAATACAATAGCTTGACGCCGGTTTTCGTTCGGTATCTATCGCCCTTTATCGCGGGCCAACGGAACATGCTGACGGTATCGCCTGACGGTATACAAATTGCCACTTCCTGCCTAAAGTCAAAATACCGTCAGCCCTTTTTAGCGGCCTGACGGTATTGTTTCGGCGTAACGCATTGAAAAACAAGCGTTTCGTTGTCAAAAAATGGCCATTTTGGCCTGACGGTATTTTGGTTGAAATGGAGGTATTCTGTGCTGACAGATATTGCTATCAAGTCATTGAAACCGAAGGAAAAAATCTACAAGGTGGCTGATCGCGACGGCCTGTACGTCGCAGTGACGCCTGCAGGCAGCAAGATTTTTCGGTACGACTACCGTGTGAATGGCCGTCGGGAGACTCTCACCATCGGTCGTTACGGGCGGTATGGCATCTCATTGGCAGTTGCTCGCGAGCGACTAATTGATGCGAAGAAGCAGGTGGACGAAGGCATCTCGCCGGCCAAAGAGAAAAAGCGGGCAAAAGGAAAAGCCAAAGCAGAAGGGACCTTCGGAGAGCTTGCTCAGCGCTGGCTCGTTGAGAGCGAAATGTCAGATTCGACCCGCGACATGCGTCGTCACATTGTCGACCGTGATCTGATCCCGTCGCTGGGGAACTATACGCTGCGTGAAGTGACCAGCGAGGATGTCCGTCAGCTCTGCGACAAGATCAAGAAGCGGGGCGCGCCTTCAACGGCGCTTCATGCCCGTGAGTTTATCAAGCTGATCTACGCCTTCGCCAACTTGCACGGCATCCGCGTCGAAAATCCCGCAGAGGAGGTCGATCCCCGTTCGATTGCGCGGGTCCGGCCCCGCGACCGCTCCCTGACGCCGCTGGAGATCCGGGTGCTTTATCGCGTCCTTGAAGAGATCACCGCCAATCCGACGCTGAAGCTCGGCGTGAAATTCATCCTGCTGACGATGAAGCGCAAGACCGAGGTTGCCCATGCGACCTGGGACGAGGTCAGTTTCCAGGATGCGGTCTGGACCATCCCAAAGAAGCGAATGAAGACGGGCCTCGATCACAATGTCTATCTCTCGAACCAGGCGCTCGACATTCTGGTGGCGCTGAAAACCTGCGCAGGCGGATCAAAATACGTCTTCCCGTCGCGCTATGACACGTTCCGCCCGATCTCGAATGCGACGTTCAACCGGATCACCGACAGCGCGCACAAGCTGGCGAGCGAGATGGAGCTGCCGCTTGAGCCCTTCACGGTTCATGACCTGCGGCGTACCGGATCGACGCTGCTCAATGAGCTCGGCTTCAATCGCGACTGGATCGAGAAGAGCCTCGCCCATGAGGACCGGCGTTCATCGCGCGGCGTCTACAACAAGGCTGAATATGCCGACCAGCGTCGCCACATGATGCAGGAATGGGCCGACATGATCGACGCGTGGGCCGCCGGCGAAAGCCGCAAGCCGAACATCATCCCGGAGAGCATGGCGGTCTACGCGGCTGATCCGAGGGTGGGGTTCAAATAGAGGAGGTGATTTGTCCGATTTGGGCCAACGGTCAGATTTCGCGGCGTATTTCTTTACCTTTGGAGTCGGTCCACAATCGAACTTGACCTAAAGAACGGGCATGATACCCGTTCTCCAGTTTTAGTTGGGTACGATACCCATTCCGAGGGAGTAGCCCACTGCGATACGTTCCGACACAAGTGGCGTCCGAACTTACCGGCCTTTCGACGGATAAACTTCGCGAGTGGACCAGTAGGCGTGCGCTGATACCAGCCGATGTCCGACCACAGAAGAAGGGGTCACCTGCCAAATTCACTTGGCAGACGATTCTAGTGTTGAGAATTGCGGTGCTTCTGCGTGAGAGATTTCATCTTGAACTGCAAGCGCATAGAACATCGTTTATCAATTTGCGGTCGGATTTGCGAAAGCGATCCTTCATTACTTTGTGGGGACATCGGGTGGCTGTAACCCCGGACCAGTGGATGATCGTCGATGAGGAAGCCCCCATAGCACAAGATGATGCTCTACTGATCCGCCTTGATCCACACTTGCGCGTGCTGCGAACTGGATTTGCGCTCCCTGATGTCACCGCAGGCCGCGGACAACTCGACCTCTTTTCTCTGCCAAACCTGCAACGCGCTGACTGCTCGAAAGCACCAGGCAAAGCAGCTGAATTTAGCCGGAGGCGTTCAGCATGAGGGTTGACGGAAATCTGCCAAAGTCGATTTGGCAAACTCCTTTGTCAGACTTATATGTTCCGGTTATGTTCTCGCTTGGCGAGACTTCGGATGAGCAATAGCTATGAGCGCGGAATCGATGCAGAATTGGCTAGATAGGCTCGGCTACAATGCTGAACCTGCCGTCTTGCATCGTCGCGGCGATGACGTTCCCGAAACTCATCCATATGCACTTGAACTCAAGACCCTCCTGAGACCGGAAGGCCCAATACGTGCTCACGCCGTCTTTGACGTGGAGGGGGTGCCTACAGTCGTGTTCGTAGGAGATGATGGAGATCCTCTTTCGTCTCAAGCGCTCGACGAAATCCGCAAACGTGTCTGGAATCAAAATCTTGCTACTATAGTTATTGAAATTAAAGGCGACACGGCCCTAGCTGTGCCTGCCCGAAAGCTGCGCAACGCAGGCCAACAGCTTATCCTTGATGACGCCCGACCGGACGGTCCTTTCTCTGCGCTCGACATAGCCTCTGCCAATGTCTCCCGGCGCGTTCCCAACTGGTTCGATGTAAAGGCGCGAGTCGACCGAAAGTTGCTCGCGAACCTCTCCGCTGTCGTCTCACAGCTTGCCGATCAGGGACTCTCGGGAGCATCGAAGGATCACGATCGCCGTCATCTGGCCGAGCTGCTTATGGGCCAGATTCTGTTCCTCTCCTATTTGGAACATCGCGAGATTGTCGGCGCCACTTACCGCGATCGCCGGCAAGTCTCTCAACTCCATCATCTGATCGACGAGAAAGATCGGGCTGGACTCAGAAGACTGATTGACGCACTTCGATTGGATTTCAATGGCGACTTCATGGGGGATGATCGCCACGATCCCTGGACCAAACTCACGGATAACGGCTTCAACCTGATCAATCGCTTTCTACAGCGGACTGATATGCGAACCGGCCAAGGTGATTTTTGGAACTACGATTTTAGTTATATTCCGGTCGAGTTACTTTCTGGTCTCTACGAGTCTTTCTTATCGGATGAACAGCAGGCGAAGGACGGCGCGTATTACACGCCACGTCACCTTGCTATGCTCGCGGTCGACCAGGCGTTCACGAATTCATCCGACCCACTCTCTGAAACGATTTTTGACGGTGCGTGCGGCTCCGGCATCCTCCTGACCACGGCCTATCGTCGGCTGATCGCGCTGTCAGAAGCACGGGAAGGGCGCCAACTGAGTTTCCGCGAACGCGCAGACCTGCTCCGAGGTCATATTTTTGGCGGCGACATCAATTTTATGGCCTGCCGTGTCACAGCGTTCAGTCTCTATTTGTCGCTCCTGGAAGGCCTAAATCCTGCCGACATCATGGAAGCGCAGGAACGAGAGGGGACAAAACTGCCGTCATTGAACGGCTCAAACCTAACCTATGGTGAGCACGCAGCAGACTTTTTCCGCGATGATCATGCTTTCAGCGGTAAGCGCTTCTCGCTCATTATCTCGAATCCACCATGGGCCGAACCTGAAGGCTCCTCTAAGACGAGCGCAGACGCTTGGGCAGAACGTGCCGAAGCTCCATTTGTGCGCCGCCAGATAGCCGGCGCGTATGCGTTGCGCGCGATAGACTTTCTGCAGGCGGGGGGACAAATCTGTCTCATCTTGCCAATCGGGCAGTTTCTCGGACCGTCCAGTGCGGGGTTCGTTTCGCATCTGCTAGAACAGTATCAGCCGTCACGATTGATCAATTTTGGTGATCTCCAGGGGCTTCTTTTCCCTACTGCAGAGAATACCTGTCATGTCTTCCTTGGCATTGTACGGCCAGAACGGCTTCCGAGCAGAATCCCCTTCGATGAGACTTTCGAATACTGCGTGCCTAAAGCAGATATGAGTCTTGCTCTTGGCCGGCTGACAATGCAATCCGCCGACAAACATCATCTTCAAACGCGCTCAGTGGCGGAAGACCCCCAACTTCTCGTGACTATGATGTGGGGCGATGCAAACGACCTTTCAATTTGGGCGCGTCTGTCCGCACACGGCACATTTTCTGATTTCTGGCGCGGACCCCACGAATATCGTCGCTGGATATACCGAAAGGGGATCCATCTGAACGACAGGAGTCGCGAGCCGGTCAACGCCGGACCGCTCCGCGACAAGCCGTTCATACCGATAGCTGCGCTAAGCGCTGGTTCGCCTGTCTTGCACTCAGACTTACTTACATCGTGGCCAAAGGGCCAGGATACTGTTGTCGGTCTAAACGAGGCGGTGCTGAGTGTATTCGATGGCCCGCGCGTTTTGTTCCCGGATGGGTTTTCTAGGAAGCAGTTGAATGTCCGAGCGGTCTACTATGATGGACCCGCATCTTTTACCCACAGCATTGGCGTGATCTCAGGACCGAAGGAGGACGCTGAACTTCTTAGCTTCGTTGCCGTGTATCTACGCTCAAGTCTTGCGCGCTACTTCCTGATGATGCGTGGCTGGAAGATGCTGTGCGAACGCAATGGTGTCCACCTCAAGGACGTCGAGACGTTTCCGTTCTTTATGCCGGAGAATGCTCCCGACGGGGCAGTTGCAGCCGAAGCGCTGTCGAGCGTCTCTCGCCATGTGTCCGAAATCACCGAACTCCCCGAACTTGAACAAAGCGCGCGCTATGAAGAATTGAGGCCGGAGCTGGATCGGGCAGTATTTTCC
Organism: uncultured Henriciella sp.; assembly: GCF_964005855.1. Lineage (NCBI taxonomy): Bacteria > Pseudomonadati > Pseudomonadota > Alphaproteobacteria > Hyphomonadales > Hyphomonadaceae > Henriciella > uncultured Henriciella sp. The sequence continues at coordinate 24,745 of NZ_CAXFSW010000018.1, read as the reverse complement.
TATTTTGGCCTTGGCCCCGAGGAGCAGAAGCTTGTCCGTGAAACAGTCGATGTTTTCATGCCGTCCATCCGACCACGTGGTTTCAAGAGCCTCGACACACCAGCACAGCACACTGCTCAGCGCAGAGACTTCAAGACTTATGCTCGTGCACTTGCAACATCACTTACGGATTGGCGAGCCAAAACGCATGGCAAGGGACGCTTCCACGTCGATGTGGTAACCAGCGATCCTAGGCGAGCTGGTCCATCTGGAATCGTTCGCATCTCATACAAAGACAAGCCTACCTCGGCGCCCGTCGTGGAGACGCAAGTAAGCGATGCGCTTGTCCTGCAAACGCTCGAGCAATTACGCATTTCAGGTCTGAGAGCCATTCCTCTAGGAGATTCCCTGACGCTGGTCCCAGATGCCCATATCTGGATCGATCAATCGCTTTACCTCGTGCGACCGCTTACCAAACGCAACTGGACCATACGGCAAGCACTTCGTGATGCGGAACAAATTGTAAGGACAGTACAAGCCCGCGCTGCATCCGGAAAACGGGGAGTGTCCGCGTGACAGTAGCTGACGATTGGTTTGCGGCATTCCCCATTCAGCCAGCGACCGAAGCCGTTGAAGCACTTTGCCAAGCATGGAACGAGTTGGCTGAACGGCCACGGCCTGACTTCAACCCCAAAACTAATGAAGCAGCGCTAACGAAGCGACTAAAGGTCTACATAGAAAATTACACTGCGCGGGAGCGTGGCCTGCTCGGAATGTGGGCGGCTGAGGATATCATTGGCGAGATAGATCCGGCGACGGGCGAAATGATCGAAGAACGCCGAACTGATATTGTCTATGGCTGGAACGATTCCGCCCAGGGCTTAAAGTTCGTCTTCGAATTCAAGCGCTTGGGAAGACAGAAGCGCCATCGAGACCACTATGTGCGCGAGAATGGCTTAGCTCGTTTTGTCACTGGAATTTATAGTCGGCGTCAGGCAGCTGCTGCCATGGTCGGTGTTCTTCTTGATCCTGAGCCGGATGTAGTTCCCCCCATTCGGGAAATGCTAGGTCAGGAAGAAATGGTGGCCGAACTCAAGCTCCGGCCAGCTGCAGATGGCTCAGCCATTACCCAACCATCCGCTTTGTTCAACGCCGCCGACTTTGACACAGAGCATGAGAGAGACCCCTCTTTAGCACCTACTCATGGACATATACGTGTTGCCCACTTTTTTCTGCCGTTCGGGTATCCGACGACTACCCGGAAAACGTCCGCAGCGTAGCCCTCATATTCACCGCATCCGATAATCCGGATGAGGCCCGCAGCCATCTCGGCCCTTGCGCCGTTGGGCGTCGATCCACTCCAGCACTTCGGCGAGGGGCCACACGACGCAACGGGGCGTGAGGTAGAAGCGCTGTGGGAACTCGCCCTTCTGTTCGAGTTCGTAGATTGTCGTGTCGGAGAGCGGCACGAGCTTGCGGAGTTCCGGCCGCCTGACGGTTCGTCGCCGGAAAATATCCGCAGGCGTGATCCGTTCAGGATCGGTTGACGTGACGGGGGCAGGGGCCTTTGGGGGCGGGTTCAGGTCCCGCGCGAAATCCTTAAGCCCTGTGCGCCCGCCCTCCTTTACGCGATGCAACATGACGCACTCCGATTATCCCGTCTTTGCCCGGTTCCAGACCATGACGCCGGTGCCGTCCTTCTCGTTCTCGAAGAAGGCTGCGCGCATGGGGCCTGCGAAGCTCGGATCGTCGAGCTTGACGGCAAGATACGGCGTTTCGCCTTGCTTGCTTTCCTGACGCCAGGCTGCGCCGAGTTCGGCCCCGCCGGCATAGAGCCGGAAGTCGGGCGCGCCGTCTGAGGCCTTGTCCGTATTGGGAACAAGCTGGGCTTTGACGTTGATGGTCATGGTACGGATGGTGCCGGTATAGCTGCCATCCTTCAGGGTGAACGTGCCGATCTGTGCCATGGGCTTCAGTCTCCTTTGCTGGCATTGTCGTGAAGGGCGCGGCGCGCCCGCTTGAACCCGGCATCTGATGCCAGGAAACTTTCGATCATGGCCGGGATCAGCGTTTCGGGCTTTTCCTCCGCGCCATAGGTCTGGCGGTAAATTTCGGCGTAATCGCTGAGCGCGCTGGCGAGGTCCGGATCGACCGAAAGACTCATGCGCACCGGTGTGCGGTCGGGAAGGCGATCGAGGCGAAGGGTCATCGTGTGGCTCCTTGGGGATGGGGTCTGAGGATGAGATCGCGGGTGACGACCACGCGTACCGGCCAGCCGGGCCGCACACGGATCGTCGGCTGGATGCCAAGGTTGCGCTCGACCACGCGTTGACCTGCCTGGTTCACTGTGTCGGTGGTGCCGCGCCGGATGGCGCGCTCGAGATCGCCGTCACCGTCTGCGCCAAGCTCTGCGCCGACACCGAGGATTGTCGCGAGGCCTGCCGCGATGAACACGCGGTCCCAGTGATGGTCGGTCCGGTCAGAGAGACCGGCAAAGCCCTGCGCGTCCGAGCCGGGTGCGGAGATGACAATGGACGAGCCGTCCGGGAAGATGATCCGGTCCCAGGTCACCAGGGCGCGGTCCTGACCGAACGAGACTTCGGACTGGTAGCGTCCGATGAGGCGTGAGCCCTGCGGGATAAGGAGATACTGGCCTGTGACCGTGTCATAGACGGGCTGGGTCACCTGCGCGACGATCGTGCCAGGAAGGTCCGAGTTGATGCCGGTCACCAGCGAGGCCGGGATCAGCGTGCCGGCCATGACCTGATACGGCGAGGCCGGGTCTTCGACCCCATGCAGATTGTAGATGTCGCTATCCGTACCCTCCCTGGCGAAGGCCAGTTTGCGGGACTGGAGATTCGTGTCTGAAGGTTGGCCGAATCCCGACGGCGCACCCTGCGGCAACGCGGCGAGCGCCAGGAGTTCGGATCTGAGGTCGCCTGAAGGATCGCGCCACGCGGGGTCGGAGGCAGATACGGACTGACCTCCTGTTTCAGACTCAAGCCGGAAAAAGACCGGTGCGCGGGCCGCTTCGTCTGCAAGCGCTGCCTCGCGCATGCGCCGGGCGCGTTCAGCTTCGTCCGCCGGGTTCGGGCGGAAGTCATCCTCGAACCGGCTCACATATTCCGGCTCGATGCCCAGCTCTCGCTCGGCCCGCAACATGGTTGCGCCGAGATCGCCGGAAAGCGGTGGACCTAGTCGGGTGACAGGTTCGGGTTCGGACCTCAGGTCACTGTAGCTTGCTGGAAGCGTGGAGAGGCCTTCGGGCTTTCTTGTGTTGGTCGTGTTGTAGAGCTCGCGGCGGGCATCCGGATCGACGGCGGTCGGCGGCTTGAGGGCTATACTCATCGCCGCGAACAGGGCGAGCACGCCAAGACCTGCGCCGGCCATCAGGACCTTGCGGTTGATCCGCGTGACCGGCTTCGGGCTGGATCGGATCTTCAGCCGCTCGGCATGCTCGTCAAAGGGAATGGGCTCGGACATCGGCTCAGTTCCCGAACAGGCCAGCGAGCGGCGAGCGGCGCTCGTTCCTGGAGATGCGGACAATGGTCTGGTTCCGCTCGCCAAGCCGCAGTTCCGCCGCGCGGAACAGCCGGTCGACGACATAATAATTGCCGCGTACGCGGTAGTTCACGAGTTCGGCGTCGCCATCCGCGCCGAGCACGAAGAGTGGCGGCATGTCGGTCGTGGCGATGGACTCCGGCATCTGGATGAACACCTGGCGGCCATCATCGAACACGCGCACGGGCTTCCAGTCCGGGCTGTCGCCGGTCATGCGGTAATCGAAGTTCAGGCCTTCAAGCGCCAGGCCGCGCTCAATGCTGCCCGCGTCCCGCGCGATTGCGCGCTCATTGCGGGCGGTGAGGCCCGCCAGCTCGTCTGCGGGATAACGCCAGGAGAGCGCGGCCATGTATCCGCCATCCGTACTTTCGAGTTCGAGGTGATAGGTGCGCCGGTCGGTGGCGATCATCAGGTTTGTGCGGATGCCGGAGCTGATCGGCTTGACCAGCACATGGGCGCGGGCGGTCGCGCCGGAGCCCGAAACCGTGTCGCCGACCACCCAGCGGACCGTGTCGCCCGCCGATACCGAGACCAGCTCTTCGCCCGACTGGAGGGCAATATCGCTGACCTGGCCGGGGCTTGCGTAGAGCCGGTAAAGCGCGCCTTCTGTATAGGGATAGACCTGGATCGCGTTCACATAGCCATCGACCGAGGGCTCGATCAGGGCACTGGTGCGGCCCTGCTGGATAGCTTCAGCCGGTGAGACGGTTGGCGTGCTGACCGTTCTTGTAAAGGTCCGGGTCACGCTGCCATCGGCATTGGTGGTAACTGTTGCGCCGACCGGCATCATCTGACCGGGCAGCGGCAGCGGAACGGCGGTTTCCACGATCTCGACAGGATAGTCGGCGCGATCTTCGACGGGCGTGGCCGCGACAAAGGCGCTGTCGTCAATCGGTTCGAGCTCAGTCGTGGCGCAGGCCGTGGTAAGTGCGAGGGCCGAAGTGGCGAGGATAAAACGAAGCATGGGGATCATTCTCCTGTGACAAGGTCCTGACCCCAGTTCAGGGCATGGACATAAAGGCCGAGCGGATTGGCGCGCAGGGTCTCTGCGTCGGTCGGCGGCTGGGTGATGAGCGTGAAATTGCCGGTGAACCGCTGCGCCCGGACCAGCGCGCCATTCTCATAGGTCTTCTCGATCCAGCGTGCCTGAAAACTGTCATCGGAGACGCGCACGACGCTGACCACATCCACGGTGCGGGATTTGCGCCCCACATCCGCAAAGGGATCATTGGCCGAGGCGTATTCGTTGAGCGTGGTGGCCGCGCGGTCCGTCACGAAGTCATAGGCGCGCAGCCAGTTCTCGCGCACGACGACGGGATCGACGCTGAGGCCACGGACATGGGTGATGAAGTTCGCCAGGTGATGGGCGATCTGTGCATCTGTGGGCGTGTAGCGTTCCGTTACCGGAGCGACGGCCCGCGCGGCGCCGGTCTCATCGACCTCGACCACATAGGGCGTGACCGTCGACTGCATGCTCCGCCAGACCAGTGCGCCGGACGTGACGAAGCAAAGCCCGAGGCATCCAAGGGCCATGAGCCGCCAGTTCTTCGCCTGCACGCGGGCCGAACCGATGCGGTCGTCCCAGATTTGACCCGCCTTCTGAAAAGGCGTTTCGGGAAACGGGCTTGGTCCATAGCTGGAGGAAGATCGCTTGAAGGCCATCGTCTAGTCGTCCTTGTCTTTGAGAGTGGGGTTTGCGCCGGACGCGCCGCGATCGCCGTCGCGGATCGAATGCGCGGCCATCTGACCAGCCTGGCCCATGCGCTGACTGGTCTGCATGCGCCGCGCCCAGCCGGGGCTTTGGGACGAGGATGATCCCGAGGCAGAGCTTTCCATGGAAGCGGTTTCAGACCCGCCCGTGGCGCGCCAGGCGCCCTGGCTGCCTCGGGCATAAGCCTCGCGCATCGATCGGGCGGGACGGCTTGCAGCGCGGCGCATCGCATCGCCGCCTGCGCGCGCGACACCGGCAAGACCTGCTGCCACACCTGCCGCGCCTGATGCACCGGAAGCGACCGACCCCAGCGTGTAGGAGGTGCGTGCTGCGCCGGCCATCGAGGCGCCCGCCTTGACGGCTGAAGACGCACCGCCCGCGACAGCGCCGAAGGCGGCGCGGCCCCCCATGCCGGCAACGTAAGTCCCGGCGGCCACACCGGCCGCAGCGCCTGCGGCTGAGCCTGCGCCAAGCTGCGGTGCGCCAGTGATGAGGCCGGAAGCGATGCCCGGCGCGAAGATGCCCATCCAGAAGAAGACGATGGCGGCGAGCACCGTGCCCATGACCTGAGCCAGCGTGACATCCTCGCCGGTGCGGAACGCGTCGGTCACGGATGAGAACAGCGTCGAGCCGATGCCGATGATAACGGCGAGCACCATGAGCTTGATGCCGGAGGTGATGACATTGCCGAGGACGCGCTCCGCAAGAAAGGTCGTCTTGTTCCAGAGCGCGAAGGGCACGAGCACGAACCCAGCCAGCGTCGTCAGCTTGAACTCCAGAATTGTGATGAACAGCTGAACGGCCAGAACGAAGAAGGCGACCATGATGATCGCCCAGGCGACGAACATGACCGCGATCATGATGAAGTTATGGAAGAAGGAAATCGGCCCCAGCATGTCGGAGATTTCTTCCAGCAGCGGCTGACCGGCATCGAGGCCGACACTGGCGATGAAGCCGGGGCGCAAGAGATCATCGGCGGTCATTGTGCCGCCGCCTGCGGTCACCCCAAGTTCGGCGAAGCTGTCGAAGACGATCCCGGCGAGGAGTGAGAAGTTGCCGATGATGAAAGCGAAGAAGCCGACATAGAGCACCTTCTTCAGCAGCCCGGCGATAATGTCGGTGTTCTGAGAGAGGGCCCAGAACAGGCCCGCCAGCGTGATGTCGATGGCGATGAGGGTGGTCGACAGGTATGCGACATCGCCCGCCAGCAGGCCGAACCCGCTGTCGATATAGGCGATGAAGGTCGCAAGGAAGGTGTCGATCACGTCCATGGGCCATCAATCTCCGAGGAAGGCCCGGGTGCGGGCGCGGCCACGTTCGGCCTCGACGAGCTGGCGGGCGCGCTCCAGCGCCTCGGCGCGGTAATGGGCCGCCATCATGGCTTCCATCTGCATAAGCTGTTCGGTCTGCAGCGCATCGATCTGGTTTCCGGCCTGGGCGACCTGGAGATTGCCGACGGCGGACTGGCTGTCCGCGATCAGCCGGTCGAGGCTTTCAGAATCCTCGCGCGCCGATGAGACGACTGAGGCTGTGACTTGCAGACTCTCGCGATAGGCTGTGCGGGACTGTAGCCAACGGGCGCGCGCTTCTTCGACGAGGACGGCCTGACGCGGCGGCTCGGCGCCATAGTCTTCCGGGTACACCTCTTCATACTCGTGCTCGATCTCCTCGACGCGGTAGCCGATGCCTTCGGCATCACGCATCAGATCATCGATGCGCCGCATACGGCGCAGGATATCATCGGCAATGGAGTCGGGCAGCGTTTCGAGATCGCGCGCCATGTTCTCCAGCATCTGGATCTCATGGGTGAGCTGCTGGATCTGCTGGTTGATTTGCTGCAGGGCGCGGATGGCCTGAAGGATGTTTTCAGCGTGATTGGCCGGATCGTAGACAATCCCTCCGCCGAACAGCTGGGCGCTGGCTGGCGGCGCGGTGAGGGCGCTCAGCGGCAGGGCCGCAATAGCGACAGAAGCAAAGAGGACGGCGGGACGTTTCATGGGGACAGGCTCCTATTCGGCGGCGAGAAATTTTGAGGGCTGGAAAGGCGCGTCTGCGCCAGGTTGGGGCGCATGGCCCGGCCATCGATCGAGAAGCTCTGCCGCCCAGGGCAGCGCCTTCTCGATCAGCCAGCAGGCCGCGAACCCGTCCCCTTCGGTCTCTGCCCAGATGCGGTCCATGCGGATCTGATCTTCAGGTGAGGATGCGCCACAGACAGAAAGTGTGATCGGTCCCAGACCGAGATCGAAGACGCGCGCACCGAGCGGGGACTGGTAGTAATAGTCGCGCTTGGGCGTGGCTCTTGATATCAGTTCGATCTGGCGCGCATTCAGGCCGAAGCGCTGATAGGTTTCGCAGGCCAGCGGTTCCTGCGCGCGTTCATTTGGCAGGAAGATACGCGTCGGGCAGGATTCCACCAAGGCTGGTGCGATCGACGAGTTCGCGATGTCAGCCAGGCTTTGGGTCGCGAACACGACGGACACGTTTTTCTTTCGCAGGGTCTTGAGCCATTCGCGGAGGCGCGCGGCAAACATCGGATCATCTAGAAAGAGCCAGGCTTCATCGAGGACGAGGAGCGTCGGTCTGCCGTCGAACCGCGCTTCGAGCCGGTGGAAGAGATAGGTGATCACGGGCGCCACAGCGCCCTTTGCATGCATCAGCGCTTCCATCTCGAAACAGACCGTGTCGGCGAGGGCTAGGCTTTCATGATCGGCATCGAGCAGCCGGCCATGCGGGCCTTCCAGCGTGAAAGGGTGCAGAGCGGATTTAAGGGTTTCGTCCTGCAGCATCAGCGTCAGGCCGGTCAGCGTGCGCTCGGTTTCAGGCGCTGAGCTGAGAGACTGGATCGCTTCCCAGAGCCGGGCTTTCAGGTCCGGCGTCATGGCGACGCCTTCATTGGCGCACAGGCCCGCGAGCCAGTCGGCGGCAAAGCTTGCGCCGTGTTCGGAGTCGATGTCCTTTAGGGGTTGCAGGCTTGGAGCTTTGGAGCTGCCGAGATCAACATGCCTGCCGCCCATGCAGAGCGTTGCGGCTCGGGCAGAGCGCCCCTTGTCGAATATGAAGACCTGAGCGCCCTCGTAACGCTTCCATTGCAGGGCGAGCAGCGAGAGCAGGACTGACTTGCCCGCGCCGGTCGGGCCGACCACCAGCGTATGGCCGACATCGCCAATGTGCAGGTTCAGCCGGAACGGTGTGGTGCCATCAGTCTGCGCCTGGATCAGCGCTGGGGCTTGCAGGTGCCGGTTGGTCTCTTCGCCCGCCCAGACTGCAGACAGCGGCACCATATGGGCAAGGTTCAGCGTGTGCAGGATCGGCTGGCGGACATTGGCGTATGGATGGCCGGGCAGGCTTCCGAGCCAGGCATCGACGGCGTTGAGCGTCTCACGGATCGCCGTGAAGCCGCGGCCAGTCACGATGCGCTCGGCGATCCGGATATGTTCGTCGACGGTGCGCCGGTCGGGATCTGCGACCGTGATGGTCGTGGTGACATAGCCGTAGGAGACAAGGTCGGCGCCAAGTTCCTGAAGGGCGGCATCGGCATCACCGGCCTTGTTGTCAGCGTCATTGTCGACGAGCGCGGCCTGTTCATTGAACATGGTCTCGCGCAGCACCGCGCCGATGGATTTACGTTTGGCGAACCAGTGACGGCGCTTCTTGCCCAGAACCTTCTCGGCTTCGGCCTTGTCCATGGCGATGAACCGTGTCGCCCAGCGATAGGCAAAGCCCTGCCGGTTCAGCTCATCGAGTATGCCGGGCAGGGTTGAGGCCGGGAATCCGAGAATGGTCAGGGTGCGGAGGTGCGCCTCGCCGATCATCGGCTCAAGGCCGCCCGCGAAGGGCTCGTCGGCCAGCACCGCGTCAAGAAAGACGGGGAGCTCGGGCGTGACAACCGGATGGCGCTTCGTCGAGATGGTCGAGTGCAGGTAGATCAGCGTCTCATCGTCTGAGAGCTTTGCGATTTCGGCGAGACAGGTGGAGAGAAGGTCAAAGACTCTGTCCGTTTGTTGCTGGAACGTTTCCAGCCGGTGGCGCCAGGTCGCGGCGTCTTCTGTCTCGGCGCGCTGGATCAGCGCCTTCTCCGCGCGGCCCGTGGCGTCCGCCGGCGGCAACCACAAAAGGGTGAGGTAATAGGCGCTCTCAAAGCGGGCGCCGGATTCCTCAGCCTGTAGCGCGCGTTCCTGATCGATCAGCCAGGAGAGCGCGTCGGGAAACTCCGCTTCCGGATAGTCATGCACTTCATTACGCTGCGCCTCGAAGAACAGCGCCCAGCCCGAGCCGAACCGGCGCAGCACATTGTTGACCCGCGCCATGACGGAGACGAGTTCTTCCTCGGTCGAGCTTTCAAGGTCAGGGCCGCGATAGCGGAACGTGGTCTGGAACGAGCCGTCCTTGTTGAGGACGACGCCCGGCGCGACGAGACAGGCCCAGGGAAGATAGTCTGCGAGCAGTTTTGGTGTGTCTGCGTATTCCTTGAGGTTCAGCATGTCAGATGCTCCTTGTGGCGTGTTGAACGGCTCGCAACGGCCATGAAATCCGGATCGCTTCGCGCCACGAACACTGCCGCCGAATGCCCGACCGCCCAAATGACGAGGCCCGGTATCCAGAGCTGGAGGCCAAGGCCGATCGCTGCGGCGAGCGTCCCGATGGCGATGGCGGCCGTGCGCGGCGCGCCTGCCATCAGGATCGGCTCGGTCAGCGAGCGGTGGAGCGGGATTTCGTAGCCTTCTGCCATCACACCAGCGCTCCGCCGCCGAACGAGAAAAAAGTCAGGAAGAAGCTGGTCGCGGCGAAGGCAATGGACAGGCCGAAAACGATCTGGATCAGCTTGCGCATGCCGCCACTGGTCTCACCAAAAGCGAGGGTCAGGCCGGTGATCGTTATGATAATGACCGCCACAATCCGGGCGACCGGGCCCTCGATCGAGGTCAGGATCTGATCGAGCGGGCCTTCCCAGGGCATGCCGGAGCCTGCGGCGTGGGCCGGACCCGCGATCATCAAGCCGAGACCGATACAGGCCGCGACCTGGACCGTTCGGTTCACGGTCTGGAGGTGTTTGTAGAGCGTCATGGGAGTTCTCCGTGTTGGACGAGTGAGAGAGATCGGGAGACGAGCGGCTGGGTCTGGTAGCCCTCCTCGCCAAAGCCGGTGACGCGGAGCGCCTCTTCAACGCGGCGCTGACCGCCCGCGCGACTCATGAAGACGACAACGTCGATCGCTTCTGCAATGAGGTCGAAGGGCGCGCGGGGCGTCGCCTCCAGCGTCAACTGTTCAAGGCGGGTAAGTGCACCGTGGGCGGAGTTGGCATGCAGCGTGGTGATCCCGCCCGGATGGCCGGTGTTCCAGGCCTTCAGGAGATCGAGCGCTTCAGCACCGCGTACCTCGCCGACAATGATCCGGTCGGGGCGCAAGCGCAGAGTCGAGCGGACAAGGTCCTGCAGGCTGGTGCTGCCGCGATGCGTGCGAAGCTGGACCACATTGGGCGCGGCGCAGCGAAGTTCGCGCGTATCCTCCAGAATGAGGATGCGGTCGTCATGGAGCGAAGGTTCGGCAAGAAGCGCGTTCGTGAAGGTCGTCTTGCCGGATGACGTGCCGCCGGCGATCAGAATGTTCGCATGGTTCGCAATCGCGTCCTGGAGTGCGGCAGCCAGTGCAGGGGCGAGCGCGCCTTGATCGACATAGTCGCCCAGCTCGAACGGCGTCGTCGCGGGCTTGCGGATCGAAAAGCAGGGCGCGGTCGAGACAGGTGGAAGAAGCCCCTCAAACCGCTCGCCACTGCCGGGGAGTTCGGCAGAGACGATTGGGGAGTTGCGGCTGGCAGCTTCTCCCACCCCGGACGCCACGAGCCGGATGACGCGCTCGCGGTCTGAAGGGGCAAGAGTGTGATCGGACACGATGAGCCCGATCCCGGCCGTCTCGATCCAGACAGAGCCGTCCGGATTGGCCATGATCTCGATCGTATCGGGCGCTTCCAGCGCCTCGCGCACCACCGGGCAGAAGGCCGTGCGCAGCATCGCTGTGCGGCGGGTTTCGGTCTCCAGGTGGTGCGAGGGAGGTGACATGGAACGGGGCCTTTCGTGGACCCCTCAATCATCCCAGCAGCACCGCTGCCGCATCAGTTCGAATGCGAGCCAATGAAAGCAAAACGCAGCAGGCTCCCGCAAACCTCTGCAAGGCGCGAAATAAATAGACACGCAAAGGCTGAACCCATCCGGAGCGAATCCAGTCCGATTGGATGCGCCATTATCCTTAAGTTGGGCGCGTGCCGAATGAATCGCGCAAAAGTGGAACGAATTTTGCTCTTTCGTCTGCAAGTGGAGGAAAGAGCATGAAGACCTTTGCGCTTGAAACCAATGCGGAAACAGCCGCTTACGACTATCTCTCGCATCTTTCAGCGGACCGCTGGGCCTGGGAATATGTTCGCCGCAATGATGATTTTCGCGATGACGCGGCGACTCGCAAAGTCGACGACATTTCTGAAAAGAAGGCCGATTGCGCCGACATCCGCATCCTGCGTTCGCGCGTGCCGCAGACCCTTGCCGAGCGCTGGGGCCTCATCTTCATGCCGGACCCCGATCTCAACGGCTTCGAGGCCGACGCCGTCTGGAGCCACTATGTCTTTCCTGACCAGGTCGAGGTGAACTGCACACCGCGCAAGCCGGGGCAGGGATGTGACATCTGGGATCGAACCGTGCCTCATTGCGACATCACGCACATCACCGACAGGGCGGGCCGGGAATATCTCCTGCTTCGAGGAAATGACTGCGTCGTGCAGGTGCGCTGCACGGGCATGTCGCTGCTTAGCCTCGAGCCCGTACGCATGAAGCTGCAGATTTCGGACATGGTCGCCTATGAGCGCAAGCTGAAGCTCCAGAAGGAAGCCTTCCGGCTTTACGGAAGAGGACCGAACACATCGGCGGCACGCTGGACGAAGACGACCCAGATCTTGCGCAATGGCGTCATCGCGCTTGATTGCCTGAAGGCCGGCATGAGCCAGCGGGAGATCGCCGCACTGCTCCACGGGCCGAAGGCGGTCGCGGAGGAGTGGGGCGTCGATGGCAGTTCGCTGCGCGCATCCGTGCGCTATGTCATCTCTAAGGCTCAGGGCTTGCGCGACGGCGGGTATCTGATGGAGCTTCTCGGTGCGCGCCTGGGCGGGGATCGTCAGGCGGCCTGAGTCATTTGCGGCCTGCCCGCGCCAGTGGCGCGGGACTGTTCGCCCGGCTGGATAGCTTCTCTCTGAGGCTCAAGGCGGTCCGGGCCCATCGCCGACCTTCGCCCGGCGCTCACCCCGGAGCCGCGGGGCCGTCATGCGCCGACCGGCCCGGCGAGGCTCAATGAGGGTCCGGATGTTCGTCTTGAGAACGTGGTTCTGGGTCTCGCCGGCTGGCCGCGCGCCCGCGCTTCCCACTGGCTGGCGCCAGAGGGGTCACGGGCGCTGACTTGCGGGCGTCGATCAAGCCGACGTGCCCCGAATCGCTTCATTTAATGGTCTATCTGCGCTTAAAGACCTGTTTGAGGTCTGAAACTGATTCATGAACGCCGTTGAGATTGAAGAAGCCATATCTGAACTTGCTTCTGCACCCTTTGATGCAGAAGAGTTTCCGCGTGCTTTCCTTGAAGCCTTCAACAACAAGCCGACGACGGTAAAGCGCCTGCTGGCGAGCGCAGCGAAAAATTCCGACGTTGAGGGCGGCGTCCTTCAGTACAAGAATATCCATCTCGCCGTTGCCGAGCCGGGCAAGGTGAACGCGAAGCTCGCGGAACTCCGTGCCAGCCCGAAAACGACGACAGGAAAAGTCCGCTTCATTCTGGCGACCGATGGCCAGACACTTGAGGCCGAAGACCTTGTCGAAGGCGACATCCGCGTTTGCGACTACCGCGACTTCCCGAACCATTTCGGTTTCTTTCTTCCGCTCGCAGGCATCACGACCGTCAAAGCGATCAAGAATAACCCGATCGATATCCAGGCGACCGGGCGTCTCAATCGCCTCTATGTCGAACTTCTGAAGGGAAATCCTGACTGGGCTACGGATGAACGCCGTCACGACCTCAATCAGTTCATGGCGCGGCTGATCTTCTGCTTCTTCGCGGAAGATACGGGCATCTTTCTCGGGGAGAACCTGTTCACCCGCACGCTCGAACAGATGAGCGATCGCGACAACGCGCACGACATTATCTCTGAGCTGTTTCGCGCCATGGACATCCCGAACAGGGAACGTGCCGGGGCGGGCCTCAGGCCTTGGGCAGATGCGTTTCCTTATGTGAATGGCGGCCTGTTTGCCGGATCGAACGAAGTGCCGCGGTTCTCCAGGATTGCCCGCAGCTATCTTCTGCATGCCGGGAGCCTCGATTGGAAGTCGATCAACCCCGACATTTTCGGGTCGATGATCCAGGCCGTCGCCGAGGATGAAGAGCGCGGCGAGCTCGGCATGCACTACACCAGCGTGCCGAACATCCTGAAAGTGCTGAACCCGCTCTTTCTGGATGATCTGCGCGCGCAGCTTGAGGAGGCTGGCGACAATCCCCGCAAACTCCTCAATCTGCGCAAGCGGCTGGGGCGCATCCGCGTTTTCGACCCGGCCTGTGGCTCAGGCAATTTCCTCGTCATCGCCTACAAGGAGATGCGCGCGATCGAGGCGGAAATCCTCTCGCGCCGCCTGAAGGTTCTGAGCGCAGACTCAAAGGATCGCGAAGACCTGCGCAGCGTCATCCCGCTGAAGAATTTCTACGGGATCGAGATCAAGGACTTTGCCTGCGAGATCGCACGGTTATCGCTGCTGATTGCCGAGTATCAGTGCGACGTCGATGCCATGGGCCAGGAACGCGCAGGCGAGATCGTCCTGCCGCTAAAGGAAACGGGGCGGATCAAGCACGGCAATGCGTTGCGGCTCGATTGGCTGGAGGTTTGCCCGCCGCCGGAACAGGCGTCAGCGGTCGAGGAGGACCTAGCGGGGCCGACGGGACGGCTGGCTCTGGAGCCGGGCGATGGCGGGGATTGGGAGACGTATATTTGCGGGAATCCGCCTTACTTGGGCTCGACTTGGCAATCCAAACAGCAAAAGGACGAGATCAAAAATGTCGTCGCCGGGCGTATGAATTCTCCGGGCTTTCTCGACTATGTATCAGGCTGGTTTCTGAAAGCGGCGGCCTATATCGAGAAAACGCCGACAGTTGCCGCCTTTGTGACTACGAACTCGATTTGCCAAGGTCAGTCGGTTCCTCTGCTTTGGCCAATGCTTTTCGCTTCTGGTTGCGAAATACGGTTTGCTCATACGTCTTTCAAATGGACTAACCTCGCAAGCAATAATGCCGGTGTAACGGTCGCTATTGTCGGAATAGCCAGGATCAGCGGCTCTTCGAAATCAATCTATGAAGATGATGGAAGCGGTCGCACAACAAGGCGACAGGGTACTGGAATTTCTCCGTACCTTACGCTTGGCACCGAAGTGGTCGTGACAAAGACGCGGCAACCAATTTCGGATATCGCTGAGATGGAATTCGGCAACAAGCCAACAGATGGGGGCCACCTACTGCTTGATCGAAGTGAAATACCGTCATTGTCGCTGAGCGATCAACAGAGGGCGAAATTCATTCGTCGAATTTTTGGCTCCGGAGATTTCATAGGTCATGGTTTTCGTCATTGCGTATGGATCAATGACAATGACTTGGAGGAAGCTCTGAAAATACCTTCGCTCCGGACGCGTATCGAAGCCGTGCGTGACGTACGGCTTGCGAGCCGCGACAAGGGAGCCAATGCGCTTGCGGCCCGCGCTCACCAACTGAAGTTGATGCGGATTGGGGACGTGCAGACTATCGTCGTACCGGGAGTGTCGTCTGAGCGCCGCGAGTATCTGCCTGCCGGACTTGTAGACAATAAAACAACGCTCACAAACCTAGCCTTTGGTCTTTACGACGCGCCGATCTGGAATTTGGCCTTGGTCGTCTCCAAACTTCATCTCGTTTGGATCGCAACGGTCTGCGGCAAAATGAAAACCGATTTCCGCTACTCCAACACCCTCGGCTGGAACACTTTTCCGGTCCCGGCGCTGACGGAGAAAAACAAGGCTGATCTGACCCGCTGCGCCGAGGACATCCTGCTGGCGCGGGAGCATTACTTCCCCGCGACCATTGCCGACATGTATGACCCCGACCGCATGGACGAGGAATTCCCCCTCGTGCGCGAGGCCCATGAACGCAATGACGAAACGCTTGAGCGCATCTATATCGGCCGCCGCTTCAGGAACGACACAGAACGCCTCGAAAAGCTATTTGATCTCTACACGAAAATGACAGCGGCGGAGGACGCCGCATGATCGAACTGACAGATCTCATAGTCGCCGGAATTGGCCTCGCAGGTGTCCTGCTTGGTAGCCTTATCGCCGTTTCGAAGGACGCATGGGCGTCTTCTCGGCAACGTCGCCGCGACGGGTCGTACGCGGCGATTCGGTTGGCCTGCCTGCTCGACGAATACGCAGACAAGTGCATCGATGTCGTTCAGGATGACGGCACCGCTTATGGTCAGCCTGCTGGGCGCACAAGTGACGGCCAGGAATATCTTCAGGCACAAGTCGCAACACCTGGTCCGCCGGACTACCCCGACGATATCGCTTGGCGCAGTCTCGACGAAAAGCTGATGCACCGGATCCTGGCACTCCCGAACATGGCGCGAAGCACGGACCGCCATATCGACGCGGCCAGCGATTATGCTCATCCACCTGATTTTGATGAGGTGTTTGAGGCGAGGCAACAAGGCTATGCGCGCATCGGTCTTGAATCACTGGAAATTGCGTCAGCGTTGCGAAAGCGGTTCGAAATCGAGTCCGTTGGTCGTGTTTCGAATAATCCTGACTGGAATCCAGAGGCCTGCTTTCGAGAAACTCTGCAGAAGTTTGAGGCGCGCCGGAAGTCGATGGAGGACGCAGCATGACCAATGTTCTTGCTTTGTGCCGCGACTCGCTTCAAGAACGGAATTCTATAGCTAGGAGTCCCGATCCATGCCCCGCAACACTGAAAGAACAGGGAAGTCGGCTGCCAGCGCAGCGTCCAAAACCCTACGCAGCTCCTCTGCATCAAGATCTGCAAAGTCTGCTGCAGGTTCAGCGCTGGCCCAATCAAAGACGTCGAAAGTCAGCTCGGCCAAAGCGGCATCGACAGCAGCAAAGACGCTGCAGTCAAAGTCTGCCAGCAAGGCGGCGAAATCTGCTGCGGCGTCGACACTCACACAACGACCGAACCGCAAGGGCAAATAGTCAAGCCTATTGGCGGCGGCCCGTACTTCAAAAGGGCACATCGCCATGACCGCACCTCGTAACGTCCCTTCCGTCTCGGTCACCTACAAGCGCACCGGCGCGACGAACAAGTCGAACGAGCTCGGCATGCGGCCGATGCAGGAGCGTGCCTATGAGCGGCGCGGTGAGCAATATCTGCTCATCAAGTCGCCACCGGCCTCGGGCAAGAGCCGGGCGCTGATGTTCATCGCCCTGGACAAGCTGCACAATCAGGGACTGTCCCAGGCCATCATCGTTGTGCCGGAGCGGTCGATTGGCGCGAGCTTCAACAATGAGCCGCTGACCAGATGGGGCTTCTGGGCGGACTGGGAAGTCAGGCCGCAATGGAACCTCTGCAATGCGCCGGGGGCGGATGACATCCGCGTCGCGAAGTCCAAGGTTAAGTCTGTCGGTGCTTTTCTGGCGAGCGGTGATCCGGTTCTGGTCTGCACCCATGCGACCTTCCGCTTTGCGGTCGAGGAGCTGGGGATCGAGGCGTTCGACAATCGCCTGATCGCCGTGGATGAATTCCATCACGTCTCGGCCGATGATGACAATGTGCTGGGGTCGCAGCTGAAGGCCTTCATCGCACGCGACAAGGTGCATCTCGTCGCCATGACGGGGTCGTACTTCCGCGGCGATGCTGTGCCGGTCCTGATGCCGGAAGACGAGGCGCGCTTCGCGACCGTCACCTATACCTATTACGAGCAACTCAACGGCTATGAGCATCTGAAGGCGCTCGATATCGGCTACTTTTTCTACAATGGTCCGTATGTGGATGACATCGCCAAGGTGCTCGATCCGGACCAGAAGACCATCGTCCACATCCCGAACGTCAATTCGCGTGAAAGCACACAGCGCGGCAAGACGACCGAGGTGAGCGAGATCATGCATGCGCTCGGTGAGTGGCAGGGAAAGGACTCAGCCACGGGCTTTGACCTTGTGCGCCGTCCCTACGGCCGTGTCTTGCGTATTGCCGATCTCGTCGATGACGGACCTGAGCGGCATTCATTGGTGGTCGCGGCGTTGAAGGACCCGGCGCAGAAGAACAATCGTGACCATGTCGATATCATCATCGCCCTCGGCATGGCCAAGGAGGGCTTTGACTGGATCTGGTGCGAACACGCTTTGACGGTCGGCTATCGCTCCAGCCTCACCGAGATCATCCAGATCATCGGGCGTGCGACGCGCGACGCGCCCGGCAAGGAACGCGCGCGCTTCACCAACCTGATCGCCGAGCCCGACGCCTCGGAAGACAAGGTCACCGAAGCGGTCAATGACACCCTCAAGGCCATCGCGGCCAGCCTTCTCATGGAACAGGTGCTCGCTCCGAAGTTCAATTTCGTCCCCAAGGGCGCTGGCGAGGACACGGACTTCGACTATGGCGAGGAAGGTTACGACGCGTCCCGTACGAATGTCGGGTTCAATGAGGAGCGCGGTGAGTTCCAGATCGAGATCAAGGGCCTCGTGCAGCCTGAATCCGAGGAAGCAACCCGCATCTGCCAGGAAGACCTGAACGAGGTCATCACCGCCTTCGTCCAGGACAAGAAAGTACTCGAAACCGGCCTGTTCGACGGTGACCATGCCGGCGGCGATACGCCCGCAGAGGAACTCACCCTGGTGCGTATGGGGAAGATCGTCAGAGATCGCTATCCTGAGCTGTCAGAAACCGACCACGAAGCGATCCGCCAGCGCGCGGTTGCCGCGCTCGCCCTGACGCAGGAGGCGGCCAAGGAGGCTGCAAAAGCCGCAGCCAATGGCGGCGACGGAACCAAGGCCAATACCGCGCTGATCGATGGCATCCGGAAGATCGCGATGGATGTGCGTGATCTCGATATCGATCTCATCGACCGGATCAATCCTTTCGGGGCTGCTTACGCTATCCTCGCCAAGGCGATGAGTGAAGACAGCCTCAAACAGGTCGCGGCTGTTATTGCGGGCAAAAAAATCGCGCTCACCGAGGAAGAAGCCATGATGCTTGCCGAGCGTGCTAAAGCCTTCCTGCAGGAGCGTAACCGTCTGCCGTCGCTAACATCAAACGACCCTTGGGAACGCCGGATGGCTGAGGGTATCGAGTACCTCAAGAGAAAAGTGAAGGCGGCGCGTGATGCCTGAAAAGACCGCTGAAGAACTGCTCGCCGAACTCGGTGTCGAAATCGATGAACCAAAAGCCGCAGCCCGCTCGCAGCAGGAAGAGCGGATCATTGCGGGCTTTGAAGACATCCAGCGCTTCTTTCAAGAACATGGGCGCGCGCCACAGCACGCTGAAAATGGCGACATATTCGAGCGGATGTATGCGGTTCGGCTCGACCGCTTGAAGGCACTTCCTGAGGCACGGTCTGTGCTCGAGCCCATCGATCATCAAGAGCTGTTGGGGGACGCGGCACCCGCCCCCCAGACCAATGCGACCGACCCGGAAGCCTTGCTGGCAGAACTCGGCGTAGACGCCGACGCCACCAACGATGTCACCACACTCAAACACGTCCGGCCCACGGCTGAACGCAAAGCTGCAGAAGAAATAGCCAATCGCACACCGTGCAAGGATTTCGACAAGTTCCGTCCCCTGTTTGAGAGCGTGAAGCAGGATCTCGATGATGGGATACGTCAGACCCGCGCGTTTGAACTCAAATCCGAAATCGAGCCAGGACGCTTCTTTATCGTTGGAGGCCAGATCGCCTATGTCGCCGATAAAGGTGATGAGTTTACGCAGGAATATGGTGATCGAGATGCCCGCCTCCGGGTGATCTATGGCAACGCCACCGAGAGCAATGTCCTGATGCGGTCTCTCCAGCGGGCCCTGAATAAGGATGATGCAGGACGACGCATCACCGATCCAACGGCAGGGCCGCTCTTTTCAGACAAGGCCGGCGAGGACGATACGGAAAGCGGGACGATCTATGTTCTGCGCAGTCACTCATCCGATGCGCGGATCGCGGAAAATCGCGATCTGATCCACAAGCTGGGCGTGACCGGCGGCAAGGTCGAGACCCGCATCGCCAATGCGGCAAACGACGCAACATATCTTCTCGCAGATGTTGAAATCGTCGCGACCTATGAGCTTTTCAACATTAATCGCGTCAGGCTTGAAGCGCTCTTGCACCGGTTCTTCTCGGAAGCACGGCTGGATATCGAAATTTTAGACCGGTTCGGCAAACCTGTGCGCC
Organism: uncultured Henriciella sp.; assembly: GCF_964005855.1. Classification (NCBI taxonomy): domain Bacteria; kingdom Pseudomonadati; phylum Pseudomonadota; class Alphaproteobacteria; order Hyphomonadales; family Hyphomonadaceae; genus Henriciella; species uncultured Henriciella sp. The sequence goes on along the minus strand of NZ_CAXFSW010000018.1, from coordinate 5,066 downwards.
CACGGGAATGGTATCTCGTGCCCCTGGATGTCATCGACGCTGTCGTGAAGGCTATTCAGGACGGCACTATCAGTACCCTGAAATACGATCCTGGTTCCGCCGCTCTGATCCAGCGGAACCGGTAAGGGCACCCCAGCCTCTCTCCGCCTCAATATCTGTTCCCATCAGTCAGGTGGGCGGACGGTGCGTCTGCCAGAGCGCGGTCGCCGCGCAAGGGGGCGGGACTTTGTCATCTTTGATCGTGTTTAGGCGTCATACCTACAGCTGCCCCTTGCGCGGAGCCCTTTTGCGCTCCGGCTGAGCACCTCCTCGCCGCCCACCCGACTGTCGGGAAAAGAACGCGGGCGGGGAAGGAGACTGACATGACTGACCAACTCGCCACCACTGCACCGCTTGCAGCCACCGCTGCACCCGCGCGAGCCGATAGACCGCGCATCTACGTGGCCTGCCTTGCAGCCTACAATAATGGCTGCCTGCACGGCCGGTGGATCACCGCGACCACCCCTGACGAGATCATGGAACAGGTGCGCGCCATGCTGGCGGCATCGCCGGAGCCGGACGCCGAGGAATGGGCGATCCACGATTATGAGGGCTTCGAAGGTGCAAACCTGTCCGAATACGCCTCATTCGAGACAGTGTGCGAGCTTGCGGACTTCATCGAGGAGCATGGCGAGCTTGGCGCGAAACTGCTGAGCCATTTCGGCGAAGACCTCGCTGAGGCGCGCGCCGCCTTCGACGAATACGCTGGCGAACACCGCAGCGCGGCAGACTTCGCCGAGAGCCTGCACGAGGACACCGGAACGCAGATTCCCGAAAGCCTTCGCTATTACATCGACTGGCAGGCGCTGGCCCGCGACATGGCGCTAAATGGCGAGATCATGGTGTTCCAGACGGGCTTTGACGAAGTCCATGTGTTCTGGAGCCGCTGACATGCCGTTCACGGAACGCTTCCAACCCTTCGTTTGTGAGGGCGACAGCATCAGCTGCGAGGTTGCAGGCTTCGAGATCATCGCGCGGATTGTGCGCGATGATTGCCCCGATGCACCAGACGAGCGCCAAGACGGATTCTGGCCATCGCTCTACAAGGACGCGCCGGGATTTATCGGCCCCGGCCCAAATCATCGCCAGCGTTTCGCCGAGGCGCAGGCCAAGGCCGAAGCCGTCATGGAGGCATGGCGAAAGGATGAATGGTTCTATTGCGGGATCGTTCTGTCCGTCGCGTTGGAAGGCGTCACGCTGGACGCCCATGCCGCCAGCCTTTGGGGCATCGAAGCCAACTATCCGGATGGCGATAACGCCTATCTGACCGAGGTCGCGCAGGAGCTTCTGCCCGAGGCGCTGCACGCAGGCCGCACCGCCGCCCGCCGCGTTTGCGCGGCGCTGGAAACCAGCGGGGCGCGCGCCTGACGGCGCGCCCCCAATCCACAAGCCAATCAATCAAGAAGGAGCCAGATCATGGCCCAGCCCATTCTCAAAACCGTCCCCCTGTCCGAGCTTCGGATTTCCAAACTCAACATGCGCCACAGCCGCAAGAAGCCCGACGTGTCCGACATCTTGCCGTCAATCCGTGAGGCAGGAATCCGGCAGACACTTCTGGTCCGCAAGGAAGGCGATCACTACGGCGTCGTCGCCGGACGGCGCCGCTACTTCGCCCTGAAAGAGATCGAGAAGGAGACCGGCGAGACCCAGCATGTGCCTTGCGCGATCATGACCGAGGAAGATGCCGCGAGCGCCATCGCGGCCTCCGTCATCGAGAATGTCGGACGCTTGCCAGCCTCGGAAATGGAGCAGTACACGGCCTTCAAACGCCTGCACGATGAAGGGCGCAGCGTGGACGAGATCGCTGCCTTCTTCGGCGTGACTGAGTTGCTTGTGCGACGGGTTCTGGCGCTGGCCTCGCTCGCTGAACCTATTCGCAAACTCTACGCCGAGGACGAGATCGACCGCGAGACGATCCGCGCCCTGACGCTTGCGACTGACGAGCAGCAGGCCGAATGGCTGCAGCTCTATGAAAGCGAGGACGAACGCGCGCCACGTGGCCGAAACTGCAAGGCATGGATCACAGGCGGGGCGGTCATCACCACCGACAAGGCGCTGTTCGAGCTTGAGGGCTTTGACGGCCAGATCACTGCAGACCTGTTTGGTGAGCATGGCGTCTTCGCAGATCCGGACGCCTTCTGGAAGGCGCAGTCCGCTGCCATCGTGCAGCGTATTGACGATTATATCGCCGATGGCTGGAAGGACGTGGTCTGCCTTGAGCGCGGGGCGTTCTTCCACCGCTGGGATCATCAGACGCGCACAAAGAGACAAGGCGGCAAGGTCTATGTCGAGCTCCGCCATGACGGCACGGTGACCTTCCACGAGGGCTATATCTCACAGGCCGAGGCGCGGCGGCAGGAGAAGGCGAAGTCCGGTCAAGACGATGCGCCGAACGCGCCCGTCAAACCGGAAATGTCCGGCCCGCTGGCCGAATACATACTCCTGCATCGCCATGGCGCAGCGGCGGCAAGCCTTGCCGCGCAGCCCGCCATCGCGCTGCGCCTGATGGTGGCCCATGCGATGACGGGCAGCGCGCTCTGGCAAGTCCGCGCCCATGAATGCGCCAGCCGGAAGGACGACACACGTGCCAGCCTTGAAGGCTCGAAAGCCACCGCCGAACTGGAGGAAAAACGCGCCCGTATCTCGTCTTTGTTCGAGGCGTTGGGCGTGAATGGCGAGGCGCGGCGCAATGGCGACGCCTACCGGCTTTGCGAAATCTTCGCCGCCTTGCTCGCCATGTCGGACGAGGAAGTCATGGAGGTTCTGGCCTTCACCATGGCGGAGACGCTGGAAGCAGGCGGGACGGTGGTCGAGGCCGTACTGCATGTCTGCGGGACGGATTTGGCTGCTTACTGGAAGCCAGACGCAGCCTTCTTCGACCTCTTACGCGATAAGCGGGCCATCAATGCGATGGTCGCTGACATCGGCTCGAAATCGCTCGCGGACAGCTGCGCTGGCGACACCGCCAAGGTCCAGAAGCAGGTCATCGGCAACCGGATCACCGGCAACGGATGCGAGCCCAATCCCGACTGGCGTCCGGGCTGGACGCAGACCCCGCCGACCCGACTTGTCGAGGGTGCAGGCTCACCGCCCGCCGATTCATGGGCGCGGATATCGGGTCTGTTCGAGGAGCGTGAAGACATTGATGGGGCCGCGACGCAAGCCTTCGATCAGCCAGACGCCGCCTGACGATTCAGTCTCCTTGTCAGGTGGATGATGGAGCCGCCCGGTGACCTTCGCCGGGCGGTTTTCCGCGTGCTGATGGCTGCTGCGGGGGCTGAGGTTTATCGATTGAACCGCGCCCTAAAAAAATCGCCCATCTTTGGGTCCCGCTTGGCTTTCCGAACTATCGGTCATCGATGGTTCATCCGTTTCCAACTGATGCGCTCCGACCCCCTTGTTCCCGTCTCATGCCGTGTGACCTGGACGACGCCTGACGGGCCCTGAAACCGGCCCTTGCGAAGAATTTTCCCCGCCGCTTTGCGGCTCCTCGCGGATCAAAATTCTTCTCCGGGCCGGTGCTCCACTTCGTTTCGCCCCGCCTCGCGGCTCGCCCGAAAAGTGGAAGCCACTTTTCGGATAAGCGAGCGCGCAAGAGACCGGGTTCAGGCCCGTCCTGCGCCGTCCTGACGGTCCGGCGTCGACGGGGACAAGGGGTCCCCCAAGACACATGGAAACGAAAGGAACCACACCATGGCCAACGCACTCGGATATGTCAGCGAAACCAAGACCGGCTTCGAAGGCGCTCTTGCAATGATGAACCTCTCGGCTGCCATCCGCATCGAGAAGAATGCGGAGAAAGCCGCCGACGGACAGCCAGACTATCGCATCTTTGCCGGAGAAACCTCGACCGAGATCGGCGGCGGATGGCTTCGCAAGGCCAAGGCATCGGGACGCGAATATGTCTCGATCACGCTGGCAGACCCGCAAATCGGCCCGCGCAAGATCTACGCGAACCTCGCCCCCGTGAAAGGCAAAAAGGGCCGCCACGTGATCCTCTGGAACCCACGGGACTAGGGGGGCGATCCATCGCCAGCGAGCCGCTCCGGAGATCACTCCGGGGCGGCTTTTGCGTGTTCAGGAAGGGGGGGGAGAAAATGCGCGGGCGCGATTTTCTCCGTCCAAACCGGCGCAGTTCGCGGCAAGTCTTTGCCAAGCCAGCAGAACGAAAAGGAGCGGCTGCAATGACACGAAACAGACGGAATGACGATGACTGGCCCGAGCTTCTCTCCGTCACAGAGGCGGCGGAATTCCTGCGCCTGACACGCTCGACGCTCGATCACTATCGTTGTGAAGGGCGCGGCCCGATCTATCGCAAGCATGGCGCACGGGTCTTCTATCCGAAGCCTGAACTCATCGCCTGGTCGGAGCGCAATGCCTATGCCTCCACCTCCGAGAAGATCAGGACATCGAAATGAGACGCCGCGCACTTTTCCTGACCGGTGCAGGCATTGGCCTTGCGCTGTTCGGGCTCGCTTTTTCTCCCACAGATCGCCTGATCTGGAACCGGACGGGCAGCGCGCCGCAAGGGCTTTACTGGCTGAGCGACGAGCCATTCACCCGTGGCCGATGGGTCGTCGTCTCGAGCCAAAGCGCTGAAGCGCAGTGGGCTGAGGAGCAGGGATTTGTCGGCCGGGACTGGCCTTTGCTGAAGCAGATTGCCGGGTTTCCCGGCGATGAAATCTGCCGGAACGGCGGCGCGGTTTCGATCAATGGAAGGATTGTCGCTGAAGCGCGGGAGGTCGATTCCAGAGGCCGCGCGCTGCCAGTCTGGCGGGGCTGCAAGGTCCTGGGGCCGCATGAATTCTTCCTGCTGACGCCGCATCCGGACTCCTTGGACGGGCGCTATTTCGGGGCCATGGAACGCAGCGATCTCATGGGCGTGGCGATCCCGCTCCTGATCTCGGATGAGTGAGGGGACTGCACGGCCATGCAAAGCGATACAAGGCGGTGCAGCGGGAGGATAAGCGGACGTATGCGTCCGGAGGTGACACATAATGTCAGACCTTGACGGGATTCTCGGCTTT
>NZ_CAXFSW010000017.1:0-48429 GCF_964005855.1 uncultured Henriciella sp. | reverse complement strand
TCAAATGTGGAACAGAGCTAACTTATAAACGGGTACCCTTCGGGGAGCAGGTCAAGGCCCCTGCCACGACTAGAATTTGGCATCGAGGCGGATGTAGTAATTGCCGCCATCGGTGTCGTAGGGCGCGTTGCGCGAATAGATCAGACCGCGATTGGCCTGATAGGTCGCTTCATCCGGATATTCGTCGAAGACGTTTTCCGCACCGACCCGCACCGAATAATTATCGGTGACATTGTAGGTCAGACCAATGTCGACGAAGGCTTTCGCCCCGAAATCCTGATAGATCTGGCCGTCGGCATTGTCGGAGAAGTCCGTCCATTCGCCATAATAGCGAACACGCCCGAACACTTCGAAGGCACCGGTGATGTAGGTCGCCGTCAGATTCGCCGTGTGCTGCGGCAACTGACGTTCATAACGGCGATCTTCATCGGCGGAGTCCGACGTGGATTTGCGCTCATTATAGTTATAGGCACCGGTCAGATTGAGGTCGCCCGAGCTCAGCCCCATACGGTAGCTGCCGACCACATCGACGCCCTGGACCTCATTGCCATCGCGGTTCTGAAAGAAGGACACGCTGCTGAAGGTGCCGCCACCTGGCACACCCGCATCGCGAAGTGCCTGACGCTCTTGAGCGGTCAGCGTGAACCCACCTGAGGAACCAATCGCGTCGCTGATCTCGACCTTGTAGAGGTCAATGCTGCCCGAAAAACCTGCATCATTCTGATAGGCGAGGCCCAGCGTGTAGCTTTCGGACTCTTCGGGCTCCAGCGAGGTTAGCGTCACGCCTTCGCGCTTGGCAATGATCGCCGCGACGGGCCCTTCCGGAGAGAAACGGCCATTCGTGAAGACTTCCAGTGTCTTGGTGTCCAGGCCCTGCCCGGTGGATTCGGAGAACAGCTCGCCCGGTGTCGGGGCGCGGAAGCCCGTCGAAGCGGTGGCCCGAACAGCCAGTTCAGGGGTGATTTCATAGCGGGTCGACAGCTTGCCGGTCGTCGTGTCGCCGAACTCGCTATAATCCTCGAAGCGAAGGGCGCCGCCAACTGTCCAGGCTTCGGTGAGCGGCGCTTCAATGTCGATATAGGCGGCATAGCTTTCCTGATCGAACTCTCCTGCCTGACGCGGCTCAAACCCACGGAAACCGTTGGAGCCTGTCGGCAGCCCGTCTGCAGCCCCCGGCCCAATGGCCCAGGAAGCCTCTTCACCGGCCCCAATCTCATAGATTTCCTCGCGGCGCTCTGCGCCGAAAGCAACGTTAACAGGCGAGGAAAGTCCGAGATCGGCAAGATAGACGAAATCGGCATTGATGTTGGTTTCGCGCTGCTCGAGTGTCCCGATATCAAAGGAGGTCGGGCTATTGGGGCCGAGCGAGGCGTTGATCGAATTATACATGAAGTACTCGATCGTGTTTCGCCCATGATTGACGCTGAGATCCCAGGTGAACTGCCCCTCAGCCAGCTCACCCTTCAGGCCCGCCGCGAGAGCAAGATCTTCATCTTCCTGGCCAAAGCGTGGGCTGAAGCCTGCCGGGTAGATGTCGGCAAGATCCCAGTCCGGGAAAACATCGGACGTGTTGAAGACGCCTGAGGTCGGGTTGCGCCAGTTGAAGTCCGAAACGCCCTGCCCCTGATTATATGTGCCGAAGGCATAGCCCGAAACGAAAGGATTGAAGTCATATCCCGTATCGAAGGCAAAACGTGTCGCGCTGCGGTCCGGCTGCCCCCAGTGCTGAACAGGGTTCGGGACGTCGAGATCGGGATTGTTGGCCTGCAGCTCAATGGCGTCCGGGCGCTGGCGCGAGCGTGATGTGCGTTCAGCGTCGTAATATTCGAGCGTGGTGACGAGGTGTCCGCCCAGACCCAGTTCCCAGCCGGCCTGTGCGCCGGCCTGATAATTTGTGCCGTCCCCTTCATAGTACTGGGAAAACTGGCCGTAGGCCGCATAGCCGGGCTCATCGTCGAGAATGATGTTGATCACGCCGGCAATCGCGTCGGAACCATATTGCGCAGACGCACCATCACGCAAAACTTCGATCCGCTTGATCGCAAAGGACGGGATGGAAGCGAGGTCCGTACCAGCGCCCAGCAAGGCAGAACGGTGACGGCGCTTGCCGTTGACTAGAACCAGGGTGTGGTTGCGGCCCAGACCTCGAAGCGTGGCTGGCCGGACGAAGATATTGCCATCGGCCATTGGAAGGCGCTGGACCTTGAAGCTCGGCACGAGCTGGGCAACGGTGTCGAGCAGGTCTTCCGATGACGTGCTTTCGATGGCTTCACCGGACACGACATCGATCGGCGCAAGAGAGCTGAATACGGTGCGTTGGGCCTGGCGCGTACCTGTCACGATTACGGTATCGGCGACCAGTGACTCATCGCCAGCCGCTTCATTGGTGTTTTCGCTCTGCTGCGCATGGGCGGCGTAGCCCAGTGTCAGGCAGGATGTGGTGGCAAGCAGAAGTGCTGCCTTGCAAGTTGTACGGAACATGTCTGAATTCCCCTCAATCGGTTGACCGTCACAGGGCTGCAGCGCTCAAGGAAGGTCAGCGCGCCCTGCAAGGGGGAAGACGGAACGGGTGTCATTTCTTGCGCCGCACAATTCAGATTTCACGAAACATTCACACGGGGAGCCCGCACACGTCAGAAACGGGAGGTGAGGCGTGCGTAAAGAAGCCCACCATCTGTGTCATAGGGTGTATTGCGCGAATAGATCAGGCCGCGATTGGACTGGCGGCGGGCCTTGTCGGGATAGACATCGAAAACATTCTCGGCGCCAACCTTGAACGCCAGCGCCTCATTTACATGCCAGGTCATACCGAGATCGAGAAAGCGGCGGCCGCCGAAATTCTGGTAATCGGCTTCAACGTCGCCGTTCACATCCGACCAGGCGCCATAATAGCGCAGCCTCGCGAACCATTCGAGACATCCACGCTCATAAACGGCCGAGATCGTTGCACGGTGCTCGGGCACCGGGTTTTCGAAAAAGGTGCGCTCAGCCTCGTCGAGGGGCCTGTCGGCCCGCGTCACATCGCTATCAATCGTGGTGTAGGCGCCGGTCAGGCTGAGATCACCGCTGCCAAGCGGACGCTTATATGTCGTCACAATCTCAAGGCCCCGTGTGCGGGAATCATACACATTCTGGAAAAATCCAACAGACGAGATATTGGGATTCATATTGGGCGCGAGCGCGGCCAGTTCGGTGCGTTCGCTATCGGTCAACTCGAATCCGCCAACAAGGTCGAACCGGTCATCGACATTGATCTGGAACGCATCCACCGTAAGACTGAGACCATGCCCTCCGCGATATCCAAATCCGAGCGAGTAATTTTCTGACCGTTCGGCTTCCAGCGGCCGTATTTCGACCCCCTCGCGGTTTGAGATAATCTCCGCAACAGGCCCAAGCGGTGAGAAGCGTCCTCGCGTGCGGATGTCGAGCGTTTCTGTATCCAGCGACTGGCTCGTTCGCTGGGTGTAGGCCTGACCCGGCGTTGGCGCGCGGAAACCGGTCGAGACGGTGGCGCGCAGCGCCCATTCAGGCGTGACTTCAAAACGAGTTGAGGCTTTGCCCGTCAACATGTCGCCAAAGATCGAATAATTCTCATAGCGAAGCGCGGCGCCCATCGTCCAGGCACGCGTCAACGGCCACTCCAGATCGACCCAGCCGGCATAGCTGTCCTGCTCAAAGGTGCCTGTCTGTTCCGGCGAATAGCCGGGAAAGCCGTTCGAGCCAGGCGGCAAGCCATCGATTGCACCGGGTCCGACAGCATAGGACGCCAGATCGCCAGCTTCGACGCCATAGCGTTCGCGTCGGAGCTCAATACCGGCGGCGAGATTACCCGCGCCTGCCGAACGGCCTGCTGCGATGGGCTGGCGGATATCCGTATTGAAGACCAGCTCAGTTTCCCGCAGCTTGCCTGGATGGAATGAAGTCGGACTATCTGGTCCAAGCGAAGCGTTGATACTTTCGCGAAGGATGTAGTCGATCTGGCTGAGGCCGTAGCCGAGACTCATATCCCATTCGAGTCCCTCCCCCGCCCTGCCCCGCAGTCCGAAAAAGGCAGACCCGTCCACCTCGTCCTGACCGAAACGCGGAGTGAAGCCGGCCGGATAGACCTGGCGTAAGTCAAAGTCGGGGAAAGCGGGGCTCGTCTCGAAGGCACTGGCGACATCAGGATTTCGCCAGTTAAAGTCTGAGAGCCCGTGTGTCTCGCCAAATGTGCCAAAGAGATAGAGGTCAACACCGTTGACGGGCACCTCGCTATTCCAGCCGAGTCGCCAGCCGCTGCGCTCTGGCTGTCCCCAGCGCTGTACGGGGTTTGGCACGTCCAGCTCCGGGTTGGCCGCTTGAAAGGCGATGGCGTCGGCACGCTGGCGGGTGCGTGAGGTCGGTTCGGTGTCGAAGAGTTCGGTGCTCAGCACCGCAAAGCCTTCTTCGCCGATCTTCAGGCCTGTCCGGGCGCCGCCCCGCCAGGCAACACCGTCCCCTTCAAAGTAGGAGGCATATTGCGCGAAGGCGCTTGGCTCCAATTCCTCTGTGAGGATCACATTGATCACGCCGCCAATTGCATCCGAACCATACTGCGCCGAAGCGCCGTCGCGCAGCACCTCGATCCGCTCTATGGCGGTGACCGGAATTTGGGACAGGTCGACCGGCTGCCCGTTCGATGTCTCAAGGAAAGCCGAGCGATGGCGGCGGCGCCCGTTGACGAGGATCAGGGTCTGATCGGAGCTCAGCCCTCTTAGCGCTGTCGGCCGGTTGAATATATTGCCGTCATTCAATGGAAATCGGAACGCCGTGAAGCCAGGCAGAGACTGGGACAGGCTGTCCAGCAACTCATCAGAGGTGCTGCGCGCAAGATCGTCATCGCCAATCACATCAATGGGAGCGAGCGATTCAAAGGCAGTGCGGGCCGGCGCGCGGGTGCCCGTCACGATGACCGGCGCCTCCCGGCGGACCGGGTCCGGCCTTGGGAGCGAAACAGGTGACGCAGGCCGAGCTGGCTCGCGCTTGGGGGTAAGTTTTGGCTCCGGTGAAACCTCTGCCGCGACAATGGTCACGGTGACGTCGTTCACCTGGACCGCATTCAGGCCGTGACCTTCGATGAGCTCATCCAGCGCCTGCGTGAAAGTGTACCGGCCATTGAGCGGTTTCGCCTTTGCGCCGGAGATCAGGCTCGAAGCCACCAGTATATTGATGCCATAGAGATCAGAAAGGCGGGCGAGCGAGCGATCCAGCCGCCCGCCGCCGAGCGTCACTTCGCGAGCAATCCGGTCTCCTCCGGCTTCCTGTTGCGCATAGACCAATTCCGGCGACGCCAGGGCGAGCAAGACCACGCTACAGATCGCATAGAGGGCCGCCTTTGCTCGCACCTTACCCTACTCCGCTCAGTCCAATGGCTGGCAGTAGCACGCAAGTTTGGCGCTTCTGTTACCGTACTGTTTTCAGCAACCGACCATAGATCCATAGGCCTTACTTGCGCATCCGTGGTTGAGCAGGATGACTTCGATGAGGGATTTTCATCGCCGAACAAGTAAGGATCGCCGTCAGAGCGCCTTCGACTAAAGAGGGGGGCTCAGTCCTCAGCCGTATCGGGGTCATGACCGGTGAGGCAGTTGGGCGTCTCCCCTCCGGCACTATTCATCCGGCTGCCTTCCGGGCGGCGAATGCCATACTGCCACTTAGTCCGCGCCTCGATGCCCATCAGCAGTGCTTCACCCAGACGAAGCCCCTCCATCGCCTTGGTCTGGCTGTAGAAGTTCAGATAGCTCTCCGCGAGGTCGGGCTTATCGGACTCGTAAAGCGTTGAGGCAATCTTCGAGACGGTGATATTGTCCTCACGTGCCTTGCGCTCAAACCCTTCCATAGCAGCCCTGACTTCCGGAAGAAATTCCTCCGGACGTGAACAGGTATAATAAAGCAAGCGCTTGAAGACCCGGCCTGCGAAAACCGTCGCTTCCTGCTCCTGGAAGTCGGGATCAAGAAAAGTCGATCCAGCATTCTTTGACAGATACCGGTGCTGGCCGAATTCAGGCGGCACGTCGGTGGCGCCGAAGTACCAGGGGATGAAAGGCGTTGTCACCGAACTCGTCGGCGTAATCCATACGGTGGTCAGTTCAACCGGCACATTTCTCCTGAGCGAGACGACCTGGCCATAACCGGCTTCCTCGTCAGCGATACGCGGATCACGGACGAGCCTCATGAACTCTTCTACCGTTACGGGGGCCTTCTCCTGAAGCGCCTGCTCGATATCTGCGATGGCAAAGTATTTGACCCCGCTGCGCATGGGCACGCCCTGCTCGCCATAAACCTCATGCACATTGAATGGCTCGCCTGAGTTTGGGTCGTACCAGCCTTGCTCGACAGCAAAGGAAATGAGGTTCTCAGACCCCATGTAATCGGGGCTCTCCAGATAATTATCCGGTATGTCACCGATATAGCCGGGATAGGACACGCGGACATCGTCCGGGCCGAGACGTTCGGCGACCCAGAGCCCCTGGCTGCCGGCAAACTGCAGGACCACCCAGCCTTCGTCCGGATCGGCGATCATGTGCGAATTGCCGCCATAGGTGGCCCAGCCATGCTCATCTACGAGGCCGCCAATAATCTCGGCTGCCTCACGTGCCGTGGTTGCGCGTTCAAGCGCAATCCGCGCCGCATCGCTATATTGAACGCCGTGCTGAGGTGTCTTCGTCATCTCCACGAGTTCGCGGCGCGAATTCGACCAGATGTCGCGTATGGCGACCTTATGTTCGTTCAGGCCGCCATTCGTCAGCGGCGCGGGAAAGCCCATATAGTCGCTATAATTCATCGTCATGTATTTGAAGGTGTGCGGCACCTGCGGAATCTCGATGAGCTCGCCCGGGATGGCCGCATCCTGCGTCACGCCAACCGAGATTGTGGCGCCGGCCGGATGGTCTTTGGCCGGAACGATTTCCAGCCAGTGGCTGGAGACCTCCTCTCCCGTGCCACCGATAAGAACGCTGCCATCCTCGGTGAGGTTCTTGCCGACATAGTAGCCATAGCTCGCCGAGGCAGGCGCTGGTGCGAGTGTTCCTGCCGTTGCGGCTGTGATCGCAGCGAGCAGCACGCGTTTAATATGGAGTCCCATTGGCTTTCTCCCTTCCAGGCAAGAGCCTGGAATCGTGACTGTCCGACTGACCTTGGTTGTCAGGCCGTTGCGGGCCTGTCTGCAGCAGCTCCGGCCGCTCGTCAAAGATAATGAGAGTCCGCTGAGAGCTCGCGCCGCAAAAACGCCCCCGCCGTCCTGCGTTGGTTCGTTAGCGTGGAATGGCGTTGCTGCAGCTACCAGCTATCGTGATCAGTCCCCGGCGGGGACTTCTATCTTGAGAACCTTGCCCTGCCACTGGGAGACGTCGACATTGTCTAGTCTTTGGTTCGCTGCACCACTTGGCGTGAAATAGGTCACTTCCGCATCCACGACAGTCTCGCTGGGCAATCCGAAATGAACGGGGATGACGCTCTGCGCATTGTAGCCCCCTCCGGAGGTGATGAGACGGCTGGCAAGCAGGTCGCCTGCGGCATTGAACAGCCGGACCTCGGCGCCAGGCACTGCGACAGCCCCCTCGCCGGTCACCACCATCATCTCCAGCGCGTGACCAGCCAGACTGGCTTCCATATCGTTTCGAAACACGAAGTGACCGCCTTCGGGGCCGTAGCCATCCGTCACCGACAGGTCGAGATCCCCGTCCTTGTCATAGTCGACCCATACGACGCCGTGATCTGCCGCGTTGAGCGGCGAGTCGAGCGTGAGAATGTTCTCAAACCCACCCGAGCCATCATTCACGTAGAGCTTGTTCAGCGGTGTCTGCTCACCAAAGGGGCCCTCATATCCGACAACGAAGAGGTCGAGGTCCCCATCATTGTCAAAGTCGCCCCAGTCCGCGCCGACGACATGGTCCGGTTCCGAAATGCCCGCTGTCTCGGAGACATCTGTGAACGTGCCATTGGCTTCATTCCTGTAAAGACGGTTGGGTCCGTAGGCTGCCAGGAAGATATCGAAATCGCCGTCATTATCGTAATCGCCGATTGCGCAGCCGACGCCGCCCTCTCCCTCTTCACGCCCGGCACTGTCTACACCGGCCTCGGCCGCGACATCCGTGAAAGTATCGCCGTCATTTCGCCAGAGGGCATCGGTTGCGCCCGACTGATTGGCGAGGAAGAGGTCCAGCCTGCCATCCTGGTTATAGTCGAACCAGCATGCGCCCACCGTTGCCCGGGAGTCTGTAGGCCCGCCATCGGCAAAAACCTGCTCGAAGACGCCGTCTTCGTTCTCAAACAATTTGTTCTCGGCAATACGATCGACCGCATAGAGATCAAGGTCCCCATCGGCATCGAAGTCGACCCAGTTGTTCTGACGTGACGACCGTCCGGGAAAGGTCAGACCCGCTGCAGCGGCAACATCGACAAAGGATTCGCCGCCGACATTCCTGTACAGGCGGGATGCTTGAGCGGGCATGGTCGCGCCCGCATAAAGGTCGACATACCCGTCCGCGTCGAAGTCGCCGAAGGACAGGCCCCGAAACTCCTTATAGTCCTCCCGCCGATAGTCTTCGGCGCTGGGCGGCGGCGCGTCCGGATCGAAGGGTGGCAGGCCGTATGCACCGGTAACGTCAACAAACAGGCCGTCTTCCTGCAGGTAGAGCTGAATAGCCCCGCCTTTCAGGGAAACGGCGTAATCGAGATCACCATCACTATCGACATCTGCCCACGCATTCGACAGCGACCCCACAATGCCGAACAGATCGCTCTGAACCGGCGTAAACTCGGGGGGGACCACAGGCTCCGGCGTAGCGGCAGAGGCCGCCTCACTCCCCTGCTGACCGGGCGCGGACTTTTCCGCTTCGGAAATGTCCGCAGCGCAGCCGGCAAGGATGAGGGCTGAGCCCAAAAGAATGGAGTACTTCATTGCTTGTCTGCCTCAATATCAGTCGCGGGCGAGCGGCGTACGCCGTTCAAGATTGGCCTCCACCTCATCACGCTGGAGCCAGAGCTTGCGGTATTCACCGTCCGCAAGCATCTGGACCTGATCGTCATAATGTGTGGTGCCGGGTTGGCGCGAATTGCCATAGGTCATCAGGCCATAGGCCTTGATCGGGTCCGAGAACTCGATCATCGCAATCCACGTTTCGCCATGGGCCGGTGTGCGGATATTGTCGCCATCGGGATCAAACCAGGTGATGACGTTGAACGCGCCGAGGTTGCCGTAGCTCCCAAGGCCCGCAATGTCCTTGTCCCCGATCTGATAGCGCGAGAAATCGCCATACTCAGCATCAATCGCGCCGTATTTTTCCTTGGTGCGATCGATGGCGCCGCGCAGCATTTCGAGAGCGGCTTCTGGATCTTTGACACCCCAGGGAGTGGTCAAAGGTTCGTCGAGAGACCACGGCGTCTCATAGTTTTGCTGCCCGGCAAACGGAAACGCATTCGGTTTGGCCATGAAGGGCGTCATGAATTCCTCGAACAGAAGCGCACCACGCGCATCCTGATCAAATTCCTTGTCCCAGGCCTGAAGAAGCGAGAGGGCTTCTTGGATCTCGGGATCAGGATCACCCTTCGCCGCTTCAACAAGATCGGGCAGGACGCGCTCTGCAGCGGTGGCGTAGGAGGACTTTTTCAGCGCGACGAATTCATCGAAACTGACCTTCTCCTCATTGACCATCATGCTGACGGAGTTCTGTGCGCGAAGAGACATCGGTCCAAGTTCGGCGACGTAAGGCGGAAAATCCTCCGGTTCGTAGACTGGCGGGTAGGTCGCCAGCCACGGCGCATCATTGGAGTTCTGAACAAAGCCGCTTGGCGGGTCCGTCACGATCGGCAGATCGGTGATCGGGTGGATTTCGGTCCAGACATAGTCTGAGGTGTCGCCAGGTACGAGCCCCTCCCAGAAGGCCAGATCGCCTGTGTCACGCTTGGGCAGGATACCATTGCTCGTATACTGAATATGGCCTTCCTTGTCGGCATAGGTGATGTTGAAGGTCGGCACCTGAAGGCGTGCCATAACCTCCTGAAACTCCTCGAAACTGTCCGACTTCAGCATATCGAAATACTGCTGAAGCATACCCGGCCGGTCGAGGCCGGCGACACGAAGCGCGATGGTTTCGCCGTCAGCGCGCTCGAAGACAGGTCCATGCACGGATTTGCGCAAGTCCATCGTCTTCTCAAGAAGAGAGCCATCCTCCTGAAGGACCTTGTATGTCACCTCACGTGTCTCGAAGGGCAGCGTCTCGCCATCGAACACATATCCGTCGCCATCGAGCGTCAGCAGGTAAGAGGTCGCGCCGAGCGTACCATTCACCGTGTTCGAAATGCCCATCCGCTGATTGAAGGCAAAACGGATGACCGGGAGGCCGACCTGGGTGGCCCCATACATCTCGAAGTCTGGTCCGTTCAGATGAGCTTCGTAATAGGTGAAGAAACCGCTGGCCCATGGAAGATGCGGGTTCTGAAGCAGAAGCGTATGTCCGCTTTCGGTTTTCTTCGGAGCGACCGCCCAGGTGTTGGAGCCCGCTGGCGCCGGCGGCGCCGCTGGCCCGATCGTGCGGGACGGGGATGCGACATAGATGAAGTTCATCAGCCGGTGTGCATGAGCGACCACGTCCACGCCGGTAATTGGCAGGACAATTTCCACCTCATCGTCGATAGCATCAGGATTTTCAGCGACATAGTCGTTGATGCCCTGCGCGAAGGCATCAAGGTCAGCCTGGAATTGCGGCGTCTGCAGATCATACCACTCCTGAGCCCGCTCGGGCACCGAATTGGCGATCAGCCAGGTCGAGGTGTCCTCATATTTGGGCCCCCAATATTCCGATCCCTTCCCGCGCGCCTCACCATAAAGGCGCAGTAGTAGATCGCCATGACTGTGGGTCTGGGCCCAGCCATAACCGTAGAAAACGTCTTCCTCGGTCGCGCCATAGATGTGCGGGACGCCATAAGTGTCCCACAGGATTTCACTTTTTGTCTCGGCTGTATCAGCCGTCGAAGCCTGTTCGACCTTTGCAGGCGCGGACGCCGCCTGCAGGCTTTCGGGCGCCGGAGAGGCACACGAAATCACCGATAAGGAAAGCAGAAGAGCGCTGAGCGCCCTTCCTTTCTGTCTGAAGATCATGGCTGGTTCCTTTCGGCTGATTACCACTTGTACCCGGCACGGACGTACCAGTTGCCGCCGGTAAACCCGTAAGGCGAGATCGTGTCATACATCCCGTTGCCATAACTGTTCGGGTCGCGGACCTGGTCCGGATAGGTGTTGAACACATTGTTCGCCCCGGCATAGATCTCGACGCCATTGTCGAAGACGTACCCAGCTTCGATATCCGCGATCCACTTGCGGTCATTCTCGGTATCGTTCGCCTCAGAAGTGGCGACATTGGTGAACTCGCCAAAACGGGTGGCCCGGGCGGTAAAGCGGAAGGGACCACTTTCAAGCGCTGCATTGAGGCTGAGTTTGTCGGCGGGTATGGCTTCGGTATAGGTGCCAAGCCGCGAGCGGTCGAACTGAACGACCGGGCTACCATCAGCCAGGATCAGGCCGGACAGTTCTTCCGGATTCTCGTCCACCTTTTCGACACTGTCGTCATTATAGTTATAGGCACCACTCAGATCGAGCGAACCAAAGGAAAGATCGGTCGTCCATGTTGCCACCACATCGACGCCTTCGCTGCGTGTATCGATCGCGTTGGTGAAATAATTCGCACCACCGAGCGATTGATCAAAGCCAGCCGCATCGAGAAGCGCCGAAATCTCGTCACCGATTGTACCGCCGCCCTGCGCCGCACGGCCATCACCACGGTTAAACTGCGTGGAGAGCGCGATCCGGTCCTCGATATCGATGCGGTAGGCATCCACTGTGAGCGTGAAATTGTAGCCTGGCGTGAAGGTGAAGCCGACGCTGATATTCTCTGACTTTTCCGGTGTCAGAGGCTCAGCACCGAGCGCCTGGGCGGCTGCATCCGTTGGCGGCAGGGTCTGGCGCAGCACAATGGTCTCGGCCACACCATCATTGTCGAGGTCGGCGAACTGGCCACGGCTGCCCTTGAAGCCAAGCTGCTGGATGCTCGGCGCGCGGAAGCCGGTATTAAAGGACGCCCGTACGGCGAATGCATCACTGAACTCATACCGGCCATTGAGCTTGCCAATCGTCTCCTCACCGGAAGAGTCACTGAAGCTCTCATAGCGAAGCGCGCCCGCAAGAAGCAGTTTTTCGGTCGGCTCCCAGGCAAGTTCGACATACGCGTTCTTGTTGTCGCGGGAGACGTCGTTCTCGGCTTCGGGCGCAAATCCTGGGAAGCCCTGCGCGCCCGGAGGAGCTCCATTGTTACCGTCGGCATAAGAAGCTGGTTCACCGCGCTCGATCTCGAAAGTTTCCTCCCGGTACTGCGCCCCGAACGAGACCTGCATCTCGCCCATCGGCACATCAAGAAGGCGGGTGGCATCAAACTGGGCAGTGGTCTCACTGGCATTCATCGCGCCGAGATAGAAGGAGGTGGGGCTATCCAGGCCGAGACTGGCGTTGAGACCGAGTGTGTTTTCCCATTTCGTGTCGTTGAAGCCGTGGCCGACCGAGAAGTCCCAGTCAAAACCAAGCGCGGTGGTCAGGAGCCCGGCCACAATGTCGAAATCATCCTCATTGATGACTTCACGTGGACGGTAGCCGAAAGCATAAATCCCCATATTATTCCGGGAATCACGCGGGATGCGGTAGGTGAAGTCCAAGGTGCTTTCACGTTCCGAATAGGTCGCAAAGCTGTAAAGCTCCACCCCGCCGAAATCGTAGCCGGCATTGGCGCCGAAGCTATAAAGCGTTTGCGGAAAGTTGCCGTAATTGGTGGTGATCATGCGATCGATCGTGTTTTCACGTGGATCGAAGCTTCCATCATCCTGCAACGGGAAGAGATTGTTTCCACCCGGCTCGCCCGGCAGAGGCACAGCAACCGCCCGGTTCGACCAGCCTGAATCCTTCAGCGCGAAGGAGAGATTCGCAAACCCGTTCTCCCCCAGAGCGAAGCCATTATTGATGGAGAAGTTTGAGAACTCCCCATCATTGCGGTCAAAATTCTCGCCATAGCTGGCATTGGCCGACCCGCCTTCCGGCGCATCCTTCAGGATAATGTTGATCACGCCGGCAATGGCGTCTGACCCGTACTGAGCCGCCGCACCATCCCGCAGGACCTCAATCCGCGCGATTGCGGAGGAGGGGATCATGTTGAGATCGACACCCGCAGAGCCACTGAAGAGGCCTGTGCTGGTATTGATCAGGGCAGTCTTGTGGCGGCGTTTGCCATTTACCAGAATAAGCGTCTGGTCGGGATTGAGGCCACGCAGGCCCGCTGACGAGATGAATGTTGCGGTCCCGCCACCGGCGCGCTGCGGCAGGTTCAGCGAAGGCACCAGGTAGCGCAACGACTCGAACAGGCCGGTCTGCGGCAGCGATTCAAGCTGCTCGGCATCGAAGACGTCAATCGGGATCGGGCTTTCCGTCACAGAGCGCGGGCGGCCACGAAATCCCGTGACAACCATCTGATCCATGGTCAGCTCTGCCTCGTCGTCCTGCTCACCTTCCAGCTCCGTTCCTGTCTGAGTGGAAACCGGCTCAGGCTCACTCGACGTCGTGGCCTGAGCGAGTTGCAAAGGGGCAGGAGTCCTGGGTGCCTCCTCTGAGACGGTTTCCACCGCGATCGTCAGTGCGCCATTTGATTTTCGTTCAGGCGACAGACCGGTTCCCTGCAGGAGAAGCTCAAGCGCATCGCCAGGTGACATCTCGCCCGCAACAGCATTCCCAGCCTTTCCTGCCACAAGATCGGCCGGCACTACGATGGCTGTACGCGATTGTTCAGAATAACTGAGAAGCGCATTCTGCAAGGGCTGCGGTTCAATATCGAAACGCGCAACACTGGTTTCCTGCGCCAGAGCCGGAGCCCCCAGAAGCAAGGCGGATGCGGCGGCTTTCAGGGCTGCCTTGTAAACGAATGGCCGGATCGGTCTCATGATGTCTATTCCCCTCATCAGAAGCGTCGCCAGGGCGACTGCGCCCCACCCCATTGGTGATGCGCTTCCGTATGAGTTGACGATTAACGCTCCCGGATTATCCAAAATAATTCGGGAGCGGAGCAAAAAGGACGCTCAAGAACGCCATTGAGGCGCAAAAGTGAGCGCACTCACCTGATCAGGATGTCGCCATTACTGTTGCGCGACCACGAGATGTCGTGAGAGCTCTCCAGCGCCGCCAGAAACTGCTCGATATTGTCGATGCCGAATGATGCCGTCACCCGCGTCTCCTCCAGGTCGCTGGAGGCAAAAACCAGGCGCGTATTGGAATAGCGCTCGACGCTCTCGGCTATCTCCCCCAGAGACGCATCCCTGAACGACAACCAGCCCTCACGCCAGCGCCCGACCGAGGCTGGCTCTACCGTGGACCGCGTAATCCCTTGACGGCTCACAATTTCGATCTTGTCGCCCGGCAGCAAGGCTTCGACGGGCAGGTCTTTGACACCAGGATTGAAGACTTCGACTTTGCCTTCTGCCACGGCGATGCGGACGGCCTCACTGTCCCGGCTGACCGAAAATTCCGTGCCGACCACGCGCACGACCCGTGTCCCAGCATCGACGAAAAATGGCCGCGAGGTATCAGGAACCACATCGAAATAGGCATCCCCTTCCAGCAGGGTGACGCGCCGGGCATCGGCCTCGTAGTGCGTTTCGATCCTGGAGCGCCCGCCGAGTGTCGCCACGCTGCCGTCCGGCAGGGTCAACGTGCGGATTTCTGCGGCCGCCGTCTGGATGGGCGAAGCTTCCGGCTCAAACCCGTTAGTCGTATAGACAAGCAAGGCCGCACCAGCCACGACCGCGATGGACGCGGCCACCGCGACGACGCCGCGCCACCAAGGACGCCCGGAACTGCGAGCAGACGGCTCTGCCTTGGCCAGTTCCGCCGACCCGGAGAGCGACTGAAGCAGCATCTCGTATTTTTCGAAGGCGAGGAGATTTTGTTCGTCTTCGCATAGCCAGGTTTCAAATGCGTTGCGGCTGGCAAGATCAATCTCGCCGGAATTCAGCGCAACAGCCCAGTCCCGAGCCACTTCCTCCCGCGTTGATTCTTCGGGCGGTCTCATTCCGTTCCCTCAACCTGACGTCAGCGCCGACAATCTGCTCTATCAAGCGCTTCCGCCAGCTTTTCAAGTGCTATGCTTGTCTGCCGGTAGACGTCACCATAGGACCAGCCTGTCTCATTACAGATCTCTGTATAAGTATAACCCTTGATCCTGCTCAGATTAAGTACGGTTTTCTGTTTTTGAGTGAGTTTGGAAATCACCTTCTCCACAATCTCCAACTGTTCACGGCCGAGCATAACCCTTTCCGGGGTGAGGTTGTCGATTTCAACCTCGTTGCGATCGTGGAGCGCTGCCTGGAGATGCGTGGAGGACCGGGCGTGGTTCCGTTTATGGTCGAGTATGAAGTTCCTGGCGGTGGTGAGCAAAAAGGCGCGAGGATTTCTAACCTGCCCAGGGTCGTTCAGCGACGCGAAGCGGACGAAGGCCGCTTGGGCCGCATCTTCCGGGTCGGGTGGTCCTTTTCCAAACGTCCGCGATAATCTCGCACAGAGTTCGTTCCAATAATCCCGGTAAAGCTCGTCGAATGTCGAAGAGCTGCGGGACTCGTGGAAAGCGGGCTCCACTTGACCAAGGGGGACAGAAGACTTTCCGGACACGTTCACCAGCCTGCTCTTGTTGCTGCATGCTGATGCCACTGGCTTCCTATGAACAAGGTGAGGCCGGAGAAATGACACTGAGAACACCGCCGTGCTCAAAAGGCGGCCTGTCCTGACCAAGCAACACGCAAGCATTTGCGAAAAAAGTTCCGCCCAAATTCTACCCGGTAAGCGCAGGGTAAGGTATTTGGCGAACTGAACTCCGCAAGGCTGCCGTCTTCGCCCTATCAGCAGGAAGAGGGGGTGAGACCTGCTGGACATTTCTCCGAAGGAGCGGCGAAGACGGCAATTTCTGCATCGCGCGACGTATCAGTCGATACCTTCGCGGATATAGGGTTCGGACGTCTCGAACATGCGCTCATCCATGGTCGACTGGGCGCCTCGCGTGATCGTCTTGTGGCCCGACTCATCCTTCGTCATGACAAAGTCGTCATAGAGATTATTCAGCGCGGTGCGGGCCTCATAGGTGAGCGTGTCATCCTCAATCGTGATGATCTGGAAGAACTGGGTATTTTCCGCCTTTCGCTGCAGCTGAACGCCCGTGTCGGCATAATCGTCCCAGCCATTCTCCTTGAAGTCATATTGCTTCGGCCCCGAGACAGAGTTCACGAACATCGTCTCTATATCGCCGCCGGCATCGCTATAGCTGATCCGTTCCGGTGTCTGGCCGATCATGCCGCGCGCATAGGTATGGTCATGGCCTTGCAGGACGAGATCGACAGCATGCTTCTCGAAAACGGGCAGAAGGATCTTGCGCCGGTCCGGGCTGTCCCGGTCACTCCCGGAGGAGAAAATCGGGTGATGCATGGACACAATTTTCCACTTCGCATCGCTGCGCCCCAGTTCACGATCCAGCCAGTCGGCCTGCGCCTGCAAATTCTGGTTCTGCGTGGAGAGAATGAAAATGTGAATGTCGTCGGAATACCGGATGTCGTAGGCCGCTTCCTGCAGATCGTCCGGCAGCTCCGGCTCTTCAGGAAGCGTGAATTGCGGGCGCCACATCATGGAGAGCAGGCTGTCGGACTCTTCGCCATTGCGCGTATAACGCCGGTATTCGTGATTTCCCGCCACGGGTATTGCCGGGATCATGCCGTGAATGAAGCCGACTGCCTTGAACCAGCTCGCCCACTCAATGTCCCTCGCCCCATTATTGACGAGGTCACCGGCATGCAGGATGAAGCGGGAGTCCGGCGCGGCGGCATAGGCCGCGCGGATGAGGCGTGACCAGTGTGAGAGCACCCCATTCTGCGCGTCGCCCACATAGATGAATTTGACCGGCCCATCCTCTGGTGCAGTCTGGATCTGGAACCACTCGCTCCAGTTTCCTTCAGACCCCCGCACGCGATATGCATAGGTGGTGTCGGGCTCCAGGCCACGAAACACGACCGAATGGTAATTGACCGGGGCTAGCCCGTCATTCCATTCCGCTTTCCAGATTTCCTTTGCGATCGGCACATCGACGAGGTTGAGCGACTCCGTCTCCCCGAGCACGATTTCTGCGCCCACATCGAAACGCGCGGCATCTGTTGCTTCGACGATCTGAGCGATGGAAGAGGTCACCTCGTCATCGGTCCGCCAGGTGACGGCAAAACTCGACTGCGGTGTTTCCGGTATGGTTGTGACGATCCGGTCCGGCCAGCCAGAGGCATCCTGCCATGGCGGGGTGGGCGGCTGGCTGTCATGGTCATGGCCCTCATGGGCATAAGCCTGGGGCGCAATGCATACGGTCAGGCAACAGATAGAAATCACGAAAGACTTCATCAGTGGTCTCCAATAGATAGCGTTGTTTTGGGCTGGATACTCCGAGGCCAGCGGGAGCGGCCTCGGAGGTCTGGTATTCGAGAGTTTAGAAATTGAAGCGGGACCCGATCATGTAAGACCGGCCGAATCCTTCGATCTCATAGACGCGGCTTTCATTGCCGCGGTAGCGGCGCCCGACCTGATCGGTCAGATTGTTGGCGTCAAAGAAGAATTCGAAATTGTCATTAAGCTGATAGCGCGCCCCGAAAGACAGGCGCCCCAGACCGTCCCAATAGCGGTCGAACGCGTCACTATCGCCATACGAGTTCAGCCATTCGGTCCGCCACTGCCAGTTCACACGCGCCGAGATACCGTATTTTTCCCAGTACACGGACGTATTGTAATTATAGTTCGAGGAGCTCGTCATTGGCGCAGTCCGGCCATCACCCAGAGTGATCTCCGAATCCACGATGGTGATGTTACCGTTGAAGCCAAAGCCATCTGTCCATTCGGGAAGACCGTAATCCGGCAGGAAGTCGAACTTCTGGGCGTAGACAAGCTCTATACCGTAATACTCGCCCTTGTCGCCGTTCGCATTCGTATTGAACAGATACCCCGAGCGGTCGAAAATCGGTGTATTGAATTCCTTCGACCCGAATCTCGTATTCATCGAAACGATCGGGTCCTTGATGTATTTGTAGAACACACCGGCTGACAGGATGCCGACAGGTTTCAGATACCACTCATAATATGCGTCGACGCCATAGGCGAGTTCAGGCTTTACATACGGATTGCCGCCCGAAATCTCCTGCTCAGCGTCGTTGATCTCGAAGTTTGGTGCACGCTCGTCAAAATCGGCGCGGGCAACCCCGGAGTTGAAAGACAGGCGGAACTTCTGATCCTCAGTGATATCATAGTTGATATGGACCGAGGGGAAATAGCCGGTATGGCTATCGCCGGCGTTCAGAGGCACAAATTCGTCATTCTCGACACCGTAGGCCTGGCCTTCGTTTTCGGAGTGTTCGACGCGAAGACCGGCCACCACATTGCCCCAGTCGAAATTGACCGTCGCCATCCCATAGGCGGCGGAAATATCTTCCTGGACACGATAGTATTCCTCCAGGAAGCGATCATCCTGATGCTCCCCCGCGCCATTGGCGATCGCCTCCCGCAGGACCCGCGCCGCCTTGTCGTGATCGTAGAGATAGGCATCCCAATTGCTTGGAAATTCCCCAAACATCAGTTCATCCGACATGATTTCGGTCGCATTGATGGGGGCGAGACCAGCTGCTTCCAGGGTGTCCGCAGAGACCTGCGTGCGGTCCTCTTTGACCTTTTTGAGGCGGGTGTCGTAAGAGCCACCGAACTTCACGGAAACAGGAAGATCATTGACGGTTATGTCACGCGACAGATCCAGACGCCCGCCCCAGGTCTGCGTCATGTCGATATTGTGGTATTCCGTGCCACGGTCGAAGGCCAGACGGCTGACATCATAGATATCCAGCTCGTTCCCGGCTTTCGAATATGTGCCATCACCATTGTCGACCGTGTTGTACATCGAGAAGATCGGATAGTCGGGATCGGTATAATCGTAATCCACAGTGAACCGGCTATCGAGATCACCGTCGCTGCTGAACGAGAACTGCGAATAGGCAAAGCCCTCATCATCGGCATTCGTGTTGTTGAGCCGCCAGCTGACATCCCAGCCATCGATATAATGGTCGCCGCCGAGCGTATTGGTCAGGATGCTCTGGATAGACAGTCCCGTGTTGAACTCTCCATTGCCTTCGACCCCATATATCACGCCTTCCTCGAAGGTGTTCCCGCAGCTGACCTGCGCATAACAGGCTTCTGAATCATCGAGGTCAAAGCGCAGTAGATGCCGCTGCTCATGATCGCGGAACTCAGTATAGATCGACGAAAGGAACAACTCATGGTCGGCATTCGGGCGCCAGTCGAAACGGCCTGAATAGGCCGAGTTCTGGCGGTTTAGCCGGTAGAGCCGGTAATCGTACTGGTTGGCCCAGATGATGTCTTCCCCAGGCGTTCCTTCGGCCTCGCCGGCATATTCGAAACGGTTCTCGATATTGTCGGTCACCTGATCGCGCTCATAGTGCGCGGTGGAGACCACAAACCCCATCCTGTCATTGTTGAAGGTATTGGAGAGCGCGAGGTTGAGGTCCTGCTGACCACCCTCCCCCAGTTCCATATACCCGCCGGCGATCTGGCCAGAGACCATAAGGCCATCATGATCGAAGGGGCTGCGTGTGATGATATTGACGTTACCGGCAATCGACTCTGCCGGCATGTCCGCAGTAATGGCTTTCGTCGTCTCCACCGAGGAGACAATTGCGTTCGGCACCGTGTCAAAACGCGGCGTGCGGCCGCCGGGCGAAATGATGTTCAGCCCGTTGAAGGATATGGTCGACCATTTGGTGGGCGCGCCGCGCAGGTTGATGTAGCGTTCCTGGCCCTGATCGCGCTCGACAGAAACACCAGGCACACGCGACAGGGCCGCAGCAACGTTCTGGTCGGGAAAGCGGCCGATCGTGTCAGCGGCGATAATATTGACCAGATTGTCGGAGGCCTTCTGACGCGAATAGGCAGCCGCCTCAGAGTCGGCAATCGGTGAAGAGGTCACGATGACCTTCTTCATGATCCCTTCTTCTTCCACTCCCAGAGGCAGCATAGCCACATCAAGTGTCTTCGGGTTCCCGCCAGAGGGCCTTACCGTCGTCGTGAAGTCCTGCTTGCCCTGATAGGTGATGAGCACGTCGTAGCTGCCGGCCGGCAGGTTACGGATAACAAAGCGGCCTTCGCGGTCAGTCTCGGCAGATCGATTGAGCGAAGGAATCTCGACAATCGCACCTTCAAGATAGCCCCCGGTTCCAGCGGTCGTGACCTGCCCGGAAAGCGATGTCGTGGCGGCGGCAGGGCTGGGTGCCGGAGCTGGCTCCTCTTCGGCCTTCCGGACGATAAGTGCCCCCCTGTCGCTGGCATTGATTTCCAGGCCGTGTCCTTCGATCAGTCTTTCGAGGGCATCATAGGGGGCCATCTGCCCGCTAAGCGGCCCGACCGTGATTCCGGACGTGATGTCGCCCGACGCAAAGATCGCCACTCCGCTCTCACGCGAAAGCTCAACGATGGCTTCGCTCAGGCTCCCGCCCTCCAGCGAAATTGATTGAACAGCCCGGGCATCCTGGGCCAGTGCCGGGGCGATCACGCCCTGAAGCGCGAAAATCGAGGCCGCTGCCAGCAGTGATCGTGACAGGCCGGCGCCAGCCTGCGCTCTGGTATTTCGAGACATTGTGTTTCCCCTCGGAAAAATTGCACTGAAAATGAAGCAGGCTGGGCCGAGGACCGGCGGCCAACTCCGATTTCCGTGAACTTGTCGTCTGGGAAACTCATTTTTTCAGGCTTTTCAGAAATCTTCACAAATGTTTCGCAAAATAAATTCGAAAAATATCGAGATAAGATAAGCCGAAAAGACACAAATACTTAAAATAGTTTTCGCAATTATGTATTATTACTTACTCAAGGTCGATCGTTTATGACAAAAATCGCGCTCAGGTCTTTTTCCGAAGCGTTGCGTGCTCGGGAGATATTTCAACGGCAACCGGCAGCATGCTGCTCACAGCATCCAAAAAAATGTCTGTGTCTCCGGACGGCACCGCGAAGGTCACCCGCATATCCCCCAGCTCCTCGTCCCCGATCACGATGGGCTTGGAACGATACCGGTTGAGATCGAAGACCACCTCCCGAAGTGGCATATCCACATATTCGAGATTGCCCTCGCGCCAGGAGAGGACCGACGGCAAAAAGGGCTCAGGATCACTTATCGTGCCGTCGCGCCTAACCTCCACCCGCTCGCCAGGTGAGAGCAGCTTGTTCTCGCCTCCATCACTGCTGAGCCCCACCTGAAGCTTTCCGCGAGTCAGTGAGACACCCACCCAGTCATAACCTCGCTGCACATCAAAAGCCGTTCCAAGCACTCTCACGCGCGCGTTCCCGGACTCTAGCAGAAATGGCCGTTCAGCATCCCGGTGGACATCAATGAAGATGCGTCCAGTCTCCAGGGTAAGTTCGCGCTTCTTCCTTGAAAACCGGCCGGAAACCGACGTCGCCGCGCCCAGCGTAAGCTCAGTTCCATCCACCAAGGCAATCTGGCGGCTTTCTCCCGGCGCGCTTGCATAGCTGAATTCTGTCACCGGCGATGAGGGGAAAAGCGTCAGATAGCTGAGAGCCGAGACCATGATAAGAAGGACAGCTGCCGCTGGCAGCGCCCATTTGCGCATCCTGTGCGCCAGATTGTCATTCGCGGCGACAACCGGCTCGCCAGCCGGCCCCTGCTTGACGCCCCAGGCGGCCTCGCGATCCAGGTCCTCCCGCACGAGCAACAGGCCAAGATCCTGCCAGGTCTGTTCCAGATTAGCCAAAGCCATTCTATTGGCACGATCATGCGCCATCCAGCCTGAAAAGCGTGCTTCCAGCTCGTCTGTCAGCTCTCCGGAATAAAGTTCGCCAAGCCAGGCAGCCGCCTGCGCATCGACGTCCTCAGATCCGTCCAGTCCTGGCGGAAGAAGATACTCCGGCACGCAGTTCGCTGTCACACGTCTTCCCTTGTTGTCCGTACGCTCGCCAGGGTCTGAAGCGCAGCTCTAAGCTCGGAGGATATGGTTCCAAGGCTCCAGCCGGTTTCGGCGCTGATCTGCGCGTAGGTCTGTCCTTTCAGTCTACTCCGTTGGACAATTTCGCGCTGCCTGTCGCTCAGGCCTGAAAGCAGCCTCATGAGGTGGGCAAAATCGTCCCTACCCTCTAGGACGCGTTCCGGCGTGAGATTTTCAATATTAAATTCGTTGGCAACGAGATTATCCCGGATCAGCCTTGCCGCTCGCTCCCGTGACCTGAAGCCAGAGACGGCAAGGTTCGCCGCGATCGTATAAAGAAAGGCCCGCTGGTCCTCGACATGGTCGAGATTTTCCATCGCCGAAATCTTGGCAAATGCTCCTTGCGCGACGTCTTCGGGTTCCGGCGGGCCGTCGCCATAACGACGCCGCAGCCAGTCCTTGAGATGTCTGTAGTGAAGCCGGTAGAGCAGATCGGCTGCGCGGCAGCCTCGTTGCAGAGGCCTTGCTTCCGGTGGCTTGTTCGCACTCAACTTCAACGCCTCCGGCCAGATAGCAGCTTCGATGAGAGTCTCGCGATCTGTAAGTGCCGCCCTGATGACGCAGAAATCACGTCATGTCCAGACGCCGGTTTTGCGCTCAAGCCTGGCCGGAAGATTTGACCCCTGCCGGCACGAAGCCGGCAGGGTATTAACTAGTTCGAAGTGTGGGGCCCCCGGGCCAGAAACGCCAGCAGCGTCTGCGCAGCGAGTTCACCGACGCTTGCGATTTCGGCTTCGGGCGCATCGTCTGCCAGCTCAATCGTCAGACCGGCCACATCCAGCATCTGCAGGGCCCAGTTCTTGGAGGTGCCCGCCTCTGCATTATGGCCTGCAATCCATTCCGGGTCGGGCTCAATCCCCGCATCGAATGCCGCTTTCAGCTCCCTTGGGAAACTCATATCCGCAAAGTTCTCTTCAAAGGGCGGCGTGTAGACAAGCGTCTTCTGCGTGGAATGGAAGTCCATGAAGGCCACGGCCTCCCGGCCCTGTGCTTCCCTGGAAAGGAACGCCGTTACCGCTTTCGTGGCCGGTTGTGTCGGGTTCCGCCAGTCACGGTTCAGGTCCAGTCCGCCATTATTATGTCGCCAATGCCCACGGGCTCGCCCATCCGGATTGACCAGGGGCAGCAGGATGACCCGCGTATCTGCGCGGGTTTCCGGCGGCAGGTCGCCCATGAACGCTTCAGAGAACGCCTTGAACGCCGCAACGCCCGACTGTTCGGGCGGGTGCTGCCCTGTCATGGCAACCACGAGGCGCTTTGCCGTTTCCGGCCCGGAAACGAGGGCTGTCAGATCGCGGCCGTCCAGGCTTTCGCCATAGCTCACCAGATCCATGTCTTGGCGTTTCGCCAGCCCCTCTGCCCAGTCTGCCATGGCGGCCGGCGCAATCAGCGGGCGTCCAGCCACAAGAAACTCACCCGGCCCGGCTGGCAGAGTAAGCGTCGCGATATGCCCCTCCTCGCCCACGGAAACCGCGTCTGCGGGCAATTGGATCCAGCTATCGCCGTCATCGCGGCTCACCCAAGGATGATAGCGATGCTCATAGCCTGCATAGTCCAGACGCAGGCTCACAGGCGCGCGAGAGCGAATGTCCGCTTGGAAGGCGTACCACGGGCTCGGATTGATCGGCCCGGCAATCGAGGCTTCGGGCCATACGGTTAGGACGGGCCCATCGGCAGAAAGGGCGCAACCATGCTGACCGGCGCCTTCGAAGTCTGTCGAGATCGCCACTGCGCTGGTCTCGCACAACAGTGCGGCTTGGGCTGTCTCACCCCCCGGGGCGCCATGAGCACAGGCAGTGGCGAGGACGCCCGCTGCGAGGCCGAAGCCCCGCAGCGCGTTTCCTGCAAGCTTTCTCATCAGAAACTCTTCCTTGCGTTTACGTAGACGAAACGGCCCCGCGAGGAATGCAGCCCGCCCAGATAGCCAAAGGACTCGTCGGCCAGCGGCGGTTCCTCGTCGAACACGTTACGCGCACCGACGCGCAATTGCAGCGGTTTATCGGTCTCATGATCGAATGTGTACTGGACATAGGCATTGTGGCGGATAGCGGAGTCGACCACCCAGTAGTCGCCCGTGTCGTCATTCGTTGCACTCGTATCGAGCACATCATCGACATAGCTGGTGTACCAGCCAGCCCCCCAGGCATCCTTGCGCCACGTCGCCGAGGCACTCCAGCGCCATTCGGGACGTCCGTCCTGCCGGATCAGGTCGCCTGCGCCAGACAGCGAGACAACTTCACTGATCTCACCGGCTTCCTGGGCGGCCAGGATTTCCGCTTCGCGCGGCGCGATATCCTGGTAGAATTCGCGCAGCTGAGCGACGTTCACATCCAGGCCGAAATCACCCCATCTGGACGTCTCGATGTCATAATAGATGCCGAGGTCGATGCCTTCGACATCGCGCGGCAGAAGGTTCAGGTAATTGTCCTCGACGTAGAGAACCTCACCCGCCGGATCGAGACCCGTCCCCTCATAGGCCGCGATGTCCTCCGCCGTCGGATCAGCCCGGACCACAGCGGGGTTTGAGCTGCCGCGCGTACGCAGGAGATAGTCCAGGATCAGGTGATTTTCATCGCCGAAAATGCCGACCACGTCTTCCTGCTCGATGGACCAGTAGTCCAGCGTCACCTGGAGCGTGCCGAACTTCTGGGGCATGAAGGTCGCGTCATAGACGAGCCCAGCCGAGAAGCTTTCGGATTCTTCCGGTCCCAGCTCAGTTGAGCCCTCACGCTGGCTGACAACAGCTGCGGTTTGTTCACAGGCAGAAAAGCTGTCGATACGTCCGGCCCGCAGGTCGGCTTCACACTGGATGAAGTCGGTGCGGTTGTTCACGCGCTCAAGGCTGCGATCAAACTGCTGCTGAAGGTTCGGCGCCTTGAAACCTTGCGACCAGGCCGAACGGAAGAGCAAGGAGTCGGTGGGGCGCCAGGCAAGCGCGACCTTGGGCTTGGTTACGCTGCCGAACAGATCGTAATCCTCATAGCGCACGGCCAGCTGCATGTTGACTGACTGAGCCAGCGGCACGTTCATCTCCGGCGAGATAAGCGGCACCGCGAGCTCTGCAAAGGCAGAAAAGACGTCGCGCTCACCTTCGGAGTCGAGCGTCGGGCTGGAGCCCATGACGTCACTGGTCGCCTCACCGGTGATGGGGGAGACGAATTCTATCGTGCCGTCGAGACGCGGGTCACGGTCATCTTCATAGGTTTCATTACGCGCTTCGACACCGAAAGCGGCCCCGACAGGTCCTGCCCACATCTGGAAGAGGTCCGGACGCGAAAGCTTGAAATCCCAAAGCGTGAGGCTGGTCGAAGACTTGCGGTAGACCGGCACGATGAAACTATCGATCGTCGCGGCATCGCTGGGCGTGCCGTCACCGCTGTCAGAGATCGGGAAACCGCCGCCATTGAAGGGATTATAGGCATCCGGTGTCGTCTTGCTGAGCGCCTCGAGAAACAGCGTATTAGAAGTACGTGAGGTCGTATCCGTTGTCTCCGCCTCGGAATAAAGGAGGGCAGATTCCCAGTCGAAACCGGCCCAGTTGCCTTCCAGGCCGCCAAGCAGGCGCCAATTGGTGTTCTCGACCTCGATTTCCCGCGGTCCTGCATCGACGAGGCGATAGCGGCGCAGTTCGACATCCAGTCCTTCATCCGGCGTCCCTATACCTTCCACACGGTTGGGCGAGCCGACGGGGCCGAAGGGATTGTAGTAATTGTCCGCGGGTATCAGCATGCGTGCGGCGCTAAGCTGCGCGGAGCCGGCCCGTTGCGCCTTCGAAGTTGCGGCATAAAGCCCGGCTTCCGAGAAGAAGCTCACCCCATTGTCGAAGTCATGGTTGAGCGTGCCAAACAGGTTCAGCCGCTCCACCCCATTATTGATCGTGCGGCTCGAGTTGGTGTTGTAGCGCTGCGCGACATCGCCGGCCGAATTGCCTTCATCGAGGCAGAGCCCGTCGCCCAGGGCCGCCAGGCAGTTCTCATAGCTATCGGGCTGAACGTGCACGCCGCCGCCGCGACTGGAAACACCATCCAGGGACACCGTGTCCCCCGTCGCCGGATCGCGAAGCGTGAAAGCGCCCCATGGCGTATTGTTGGAATTGTTGCGGAAGTTGAGATCCCCGGCCCAGCTGTCCGGAAGGCGGTCACGCAGGTCGGCATTGGCCGCAAAATCGCGCTCACTCGCAAAGACCGGATCGCGATCGGTGTAGGCTGCAAACAGCGCGACATTGGAACGGCCGCCATTGAAGTTCTTGCCGGCCTCAAGCGTGAAGTTGAACTCGTCGGATTCAATGTCCGGCTCGGTGCCGTAGCGGGCCGAGACGGTGAGTCCTTCGAAATCATCTTTCAGCACTGTGTTGACGACACCGGCCACAGCGTCGGAGCCATAGAGAGCCGAGGCGCCATCGAGCAGGACTTCCAGCCGGCGAATGCCTGTCACCGGAATGGCGTTCGCATTGACGGTTGTGACCGGCACGAGATTTTCAGACTGGGTGCCGGGATGGTTGACCATCCGCCGGCCGTTGAGCAGCACCAGCGTGTTGCCCGTGCCGAGCGCCCGCAGATTGATGGAGGCCACATCACCGCGAGCGGAGTTCACGCCACCGGAAACGTTTTCGGTGCTGTTGAAGCCAACATCGCCAAATTGCGGGATCGAGCGAAAGACATCGTCCCCGTCGACCGCGCCGATCGCGGCAAGCTGCTCGTCGCCGACCACTGTCACGGGCAGCTCGCCGCCAACCTGTGCACCCCGGATCTGGGTGCCAACCACGACCACACTGTCGAGGCGGGCTTCCTCATCGGTATCGGGGGCCGCGACGCGGCGCGGCGGGGTTTGCGGAGCTTCAACCTGGCGCGGCGCCGGTGCTGGCGCGCGAGGGGCGGGCTCGGACTCGGCCTGCGCATACACAAGGATCGCGCCGGACTCATCGGTGCGCATCCTCATATTAGAGCCTGCCAGAAGACGGTCCAGCGCCTCATTGTCGGAAAACGTGCCCTCGACACCGCTCACCTGAATGCCTTCAGCTTGATCCGTACGGTAGATCAGATCCCGGCCCGACTGGGTGATGAAAGCATCCAGCGCCTCGCTCAGCGGACCGGATGGCAGGTCAAAGGATTGAGCCGCAGCAGCGTTCGGCTGCGCGATTGAGGGTGCGGCTGACAGCGCCACGAAGGCTGCGCCGGCGAATAGTTTTGCTGACAAATTTGCCATTGATTGTCTCCCCGAAAATCTGGGCGGGTGGCCAAATCCACTTCCCTTGGAAAGACAGGACGAGCGACCGGGCAAAATCCCTCAAACTTTTTGACATGGAATTGCAATATTTGCGGCACTGGCGGAAAACCGGGTTTCGGCCCTAGCTCCCGGAAAGCTCGATACGGCCAGTGCTGCGGTAAACCTGGAGGCCCAGCCCCTCCTCGGCCAGGCGGGCAAATGCCTCGACATTGTCGAGCGGGAAAGTCCCTGCGATCTCGACGGCCCCCGTGGCATTATCGGCGATCACAAGCTTGGTGGTATTATAGCGGTTGAACTCTGCCGCCACGTCACGCAGCGGTGTGTCGTCAAATCTCAAGCG
This sequence comes from uncultured Henriciella sp., assembly GCF_964005855.1. Taxonomy (NCBI): domain Bacteria; kingdom Pseudomonadati; phylum Pseudomonadota; class Alphaproteobacteria; order Hyphomonadales; family Hyphomonadaceae; genus Henriciella; species uncultured Henriciella sp. The sequence continues at coordinate 20,741 of NZ_CAXFSW010000017.1, read as the reverse complement.
GCCTTCGCGCCACAAAAGGCGGTCCTGAACCGTGCGTCCGCCCGAGCGTTCGACAATCACTCCATCCGGGCTGGCATAGCCGATCATGCCAGCCTCAAGAACGCTGGCAGCGTTCTCAATATCAGCGGCCTTACCGAACCAGACCGTGCCCTCGCTGACAGCAACTTCGGTGCCGGCATTAAGGAGCTCGATTCCAAAAGCGGTGCCGAGAACCTCAACACGTCCCTCCCCCGCATCAATCTGGAAAGGACGGTCTGGCGCCGGGGTGACCTCGAAATAAGCTTCCCCCTTCAACAGGGTCACGCGGCGCGCTTCTGGCGTATAGGCAACGCTGATACGGGTATCGGTGTTCAGCGTGACGGCCGATCCGTCAGCAAGCTGCACTGTCCTGATTTCGCCAAGGTAGGTCTCATAGTGGCTGGGCACGGGGGCTTCGCGCGCGGTGCCGAACATGCCCATCGTCCCCGCCCCGATAACCGCAATCGCCATACAGGCCGCAGCCGCCAGCGCCTGTATGACCGGGCGGCGAATGAATGACCGGGGCGCAGACAGGTCGCCGCGGCGCCGGGCCGCAAGGCGCTCGCTTCGCTTCCATGCGGCCAGCAAGCGCAGGAACGCGACGCGATGCAGCGTGCTCTCATGCACCCAGGCCGAAAACACAGGATCCTCGACGCTCAGCTCGTCCAGGTCGCACTCACCATGCAGCAAGCCGTTTCTGTCGAGGCGTGCAAGCCATGTGGCGGCCACTTCTTCGACCGCCTCAGCAGAATGAAGGGGAAACTCAGCGTTCATGCGTGCCCCGCTGCTCAGTCTTTCGCCCGGAGGCCTTACCGCGCTGCACGCCCTTGCGGGCCAGGGCATCGGCAAGCAGGCGCACGCCGCGGCTCACATGCCGTTCGACAGTCGGTTCGGAAACGCCAAGCGCGCGCGCCGTCTCGCGTTGCGAAAGCCCCTGGATACGCCGCAGGCTGATCACGTCGCGTGTACGTTTGGGCAGGCTTCTAAGTGCAGCTTCAAGCATGGTCAGTTCCTGGCGGGCCGAAACGGTCTCAAACGGCCCGGCCTCATCTGATGAGACGTCCCAGCTCTCAAAATCCATCACCGTATTTATGGAAACCACACGTTTACGCCGGATCAAGTCGACGATGAGATGGCGGGCAGTCGAGTACATAAGGGCGCGGGTATTGCGTGGCAGCTCCTTGGCCGCGGCCCTGTAGAGGCGGCTATAGACTTCCTGCCTGAGATCGCGGACCTCGGAGACATCCGACCAGTGGCGCGCAAGAAAGCGCTCGAGCTCCGCTTCAAGCGGCAGCACATCCTGAACGAACCAGTCATCGATAGATTTATCCATAGCGAGCGGCCATAGTGCGGATCGCTCCAGGCGAAAAGCCCCGCAAGACGCTGGCGCCCTGCGCCAGCTGCCGGTCCCCTACCTGCCGTATTAACAGCAGCCTCGAACTCGCAAAGTGCGAGCCGGGCTGACTGGGGCCAGCCTATTGAAGCAACCAAAAAGATGTAGGGGTTGTGGTTTGAAGCAACTTTATCTCCCTATCAGTCTATCGCCGTTCCCCTTGCGATAGCTTCATTCTGCATCGGGACACGTAGTCTTTGGCATTATAACTATTTCGATCCCAGCCCATGTTGAGTTTTCCGCCCGGCTCGGCAAACATAAAAACAGTTGGCTGCAGTCGACGGGGGAGAGAGTGAGCCATGAAGTTCGATTATAATTCAGTGATGAACACTCTGACTTATCTCGACGTATCTTCAGCAAATGCGAAGCTTCGCAGGATTGAGGATCAGTTGAACCGGCCTGTGCGTGACCCCGCCGCAGATCGCGAAGCAGCGGAGTTAATGGCCAATTTCAAGCTTGAAGAATCGTTCGACAAGTTGCTTGTCCGAGACGCGAAGATCGAAAAAGACGGATCAGCTCGAGAGTATTTTCAGACCGAGATTCTTGCCCTTGAACTGGTCAATCACGAACCAGAGGATTTTGATCGGCCGAGTTACGCCGCCAAAGTTGATCAGCTGCGCTACGCAACATTCAAACGAAGGAAAGAGCTGGCCGAAAAGTTTGGCAATGAGGGCCGGCGTCGGATCGAAGATCTCATCCAGCTCCCGTCGCTGATCGAACGGACTAAGAAGGCTTACGTCTTCGAAGAGGCGCGCCGCGCCCACAAGGGTTCATGGATACTCAACGGTGCGGCTATTCCGATGTATATGCTTGGCGCTTTATTGGTTGGCGCTGCAGCTTGGTTACCGACATATTGGGATGGACCCTTTCTCGACGTCATGAACGGAGATGAAAGCTATCGGCTTGCGCCGATTTTATTCGCAAGCGGCCTTGGTGTGGTCGGGGCTGTTGCCGTGATACGCTTACTTGTCTTTTTGCGGATTAAAACGAAGATCGGACGCGCAAAGCGAGGGGTAAACTATGAAGGTAACGTGCCGGTTTCGCTCTCGAAAGCAGCCAAGTATAGGGCTGACCGAAACGCGCGTCCGACGACGCAGCATACGCTCGATCGTCACAAGTTCGATGATTCGTCTCAGGATGGTTTGAAAACAGGTCTGAAGAAGCTGGAGAAGATGCTCATGGATGCGCGCCACTGGCTGGAAAAGAACTAATTGAACGCCCCGCCCCAGCCGCTCTGTTCACGATAAGCGGCAATAGCCGCCATCGCGGCAATCCTGTCGAGACGCTGGTAGGACGGCAATCCTTCCCCATAGCCAGATTTATGAGGTTCCTCTCCGTAATTATTCTTCAGCTGTTGCATCTCATCCAGCGTGCGTTCTACGACGCTCTCAAACTCATCGTCGCTCCACTGCCGAAAATATTCGAGATAGCAGGGACTAAGCATTTCGTTGGACTGGCTTGCTTTTGCAAGTGAGCCCGACGGCTCCAACCAGCGTTCAGCAACTTTCCGGCAATACTCATCACTCGTCTGGCTTGCCCAAGGCTGGTAGGACGCAAGCCCTGAAGGCACCTTTCCACCGCGCTCGCGCTGCATGTCGATCAGCGTTTCCAAATAAGCTCTGGATGCATCAGGTCGGCCACTCTCGGCCAGAAACCAACCAACATTTGCAAGATCGGCAAGCTTCCAGTCTTCCAATCCGTTGCGGAAAGATTTTGTCTCTGCCTCGAATATCGCCTCTAACTGATCGCGATAGTCGACATCGCTTTCGACAAAGCGCAACCCCCAGATCCAAGACAGATCGGACTCTCGCCAGCGCAAGGAACCGGTAGGGCCATAGCGCTCATCCAGCTCGGCCTTGACGCAAACAGTGTCCAAATCGCGCAAACATTCTTCGCCGGTCAATGGTGCGGTCCGGTATTCAGTCCAATAGGCATATTCCGGAACGAACTGACGCGCTGCGAAGATCACGACCGTGATCGCAGCAATGTCGGCCCATGGCCATGTCGTACCGTTCCGCTCTCTACGTCGTGACGTCATTTATCCCCCCCCTTTAGAAGGCAGAAATAATGAAAAGGGCTCCGGATGCCAAGCCAAGATCAAACAAGCGCATGGGCCGCAGTCATTCCAACGGCCACGTCGCAAAGTCATCCACGCTTATGAGCGCAAGATAACCGCGCAGGAAACCAAGAAGATATCGCTCCCGGTTAAGGTCAGGGATGCGGGCAAAATGAAATGGGTCTTCAGGGAGATGTCCGAACTCTTTCGAGGGTTTCTCTCAAGCCCTGTAAAGTCTGGGACAATGGCCGCTACGATGAGCACCAGACATCCGTTTGCGCATCAACGAGCGTTTTGCAATACGACCGCGAAATCGGACTTCGCCCCCGGTTTATTGTAATGTTTCCAATATGTTGGAAGGGGCGAAAATGCCCAAGAAACAAACTGGCGGTGCCGACTTTGTCTTGTGCAAATTTCCTGGTGCCAGGAGAGGCATCACATTAGGGAGATAGAAGATTGATTAATTTGATTATTTATCGATCCTTACCTTTACATACCAACAAATATACCAACAATCTCCAGTCTTACCCCTCCGCCGCAAAGAATACCGCGCAACTTCGGAAGCCAATCAGATTGTGCCCCCCACTTCCTTAAACTTCTCAACGAACGCCGCCACCTTTCGAAAAACACTCTGCTTCTTTGAAAGGTAACCTGGGTTCAGAGGACTCATTTTCGGCAGGATTGAGTTCAACTCTGTGCCGTTTTCGCTGGCATACTCACGCTTGATGGAATTTGCGATGTAACGCCTAGCGGCTTCTGCATTCAGTTTCTCTGAGACAATGAGTTCCTCAGCCTCTCGACGTTGCTGCGCCTGCGCGAAAGCGTAGAAGGCCTCCATCACTCCTGCTTTATCCAAAAGGTCATCGAGGTTTGTCTGATTGATAAAGTCGACTACCAAGCCCTCTTTAGCACGATTACCCACGCTGGCACGGATCACACGGCGGACTTCTTCAACCAAATCCGATTTGCTTTTCGTTTTTTTATTGTGCTCGAAGATCAGCTCAAGGATGTAATCCAGGTTGATTTCCTGCGACTTCAGAAGATCCACCTCAAAGACGACATCATCCCAATCGATCGTCGACTCCGCTTGCTCTTCGCTGGCTTTCTCGCGTCGAAGCCAATCCCGGATGTCGTTGTAAGTTGACCGATAGTCCTGGATCTTCCGATCAGCAGGCATGTGGATTCTCTTAAGCTCAGCAACGTCATCATCACTCAAGTGATGCAGTTCCTTGAACGCGTTCAGTGCTTCTTGATCACTATCATCGATCTCTTGAAGCTCCCTCAAGTTCGCAAATTCGTCGTAGTTCTGCAGAATGTTTTCGACGCGGAGATACTCGCCGAACAGCTTGGCGAATGCTTTCTTATCTGCTTCTCTTTCAATTGCCGCGGGGTCTGGGAAGCGCTCTTCAAGCTCCCTAACGATATCGATAAATCCGCGCCGCGCTTCACCAGTCGTTTGGTCGGTGAAGCCGTCCATATACTCCGAGTAGCTCTTTTCCAGGACGACGTTCTTTGTGTTGGCATTACCAAAGAGTGTGATTGCTTTGACCGTTGCGTCCTCGAGATCACGAAAGGTCACGATATTGCCGAATGACTTTGTCGCATCAAAAATACGATTGGTGCGCGAATAGGCTTGGATTAGCCCGTGGAAGCGTAGATTCTTGTCAACGAACAGGGTGTTCAGCGTTGGGGCGTCAAATCCAGTCAAGAACATCCCCACCACGATAAGTAGGTCGACTTCCTTGGATTTTACGCGTTTGGCCAAGTCCCGGTAATAGTTCTGGAAGCCTTTGCTATCGACGCTGAAGCTCGTCTTGAAATAGGCATTGTAGTCCGCGATGGCAGCGTCCAGAAATTCCTTGGCGCTGCTATTAAGGGCAGACACCTCAAAGCTTTCGTCGGGAATTTCACCGATGGCGTCTTGCTCTTCATTCGCCGCAAATGAGAAAATGGTCGCGATCTTGAGCGGCCTGTCACTGTCGACCTGCAGCTCGTTCAGTTTCTCATAGTAGAGTTTTGCTGCGTCGACGCTGCTCACAGCGAAAAGGGCATTGAAGCCTTTATCGCCCCCATAAAGTCGGTGCGTTTTCCTGCGGAAGTTATCGAGGATATATTGGGAAATCTCGCCAATGCGGTCGGGGTGCAACAGGGCTTGCCGGTTTTCTGCAGCGGAGAGCGTTCTCTCATCCTGTTCAGTCTCAATCGCCTTAAACTGAGGCCGCACATCATTGTAGTCGACCTTGAACTTAAGCACTTTTTCATCGCGGATTGCGTCCGTAATGACATAGGAATGAAGCTCGCTTCCGAAGACACTGGCCGTGGTGTCCGCCCCTGAAGCATTTTCGGGAAAGATCGGCGTGCCGGTGAAACCAAACTGGCAGAAGCGCTTGAACTTCCGTTTTAGGTTCCGCTGCGCTTCACCGAACTGGCTACGATGGCACTCATCGAAAATGAAGACGACGCGCTGGTTATAGACCGGCAGATCGTCTTCGCTTTTCATCAGGTTGTTGAGCTTCTGAATCGTTGTGACGATGATCTTGTTGTCGTCTTTGGACAGGTTGCGCTTTAGACCGGCCGTGCTGTCGGATCCGTTGACGCTATCGGGCGAAAAGCGCTGATATTCCTTCATCGTCTGGTAATCGAGGTCTTTGCGGTCGACCACGAAAAAGACCTTGTCGATGAAGTCGAGTTCCGTCGCGAGGCGCGCCGCTTTGAAACTCGTCAGCGTTTTGCCGGAGCCTGTCGTGTGCCAGATGAATCCGCCACTCTCAGGCTTTCCTAGCGCCTTCCCTTCAAACGAGCTTCTGATCTTCCGCAATATGCGTTCTGTCGCTGCGATCTGATAGGGGCGCATGACGAGAAGCGTATCACTCACATCGAAGACCGAATAATCCAGCAACACCTTCAACAAGGTGCGCTTCTCGAAGAAGGTCGCCGTAAAGTCTTTCAAATCCTTAATCAGGCTGTTGTCCGCCTGCGCCCAGTTCATCGTAAAATCGAAGCTATGCTTGTCGCGCTTCGTCGTATTCGCGAAATAGCGCGTGTCCGTGCCGTTCGAGATCACGAAGATCTGGAGGTATTTGAAGAGCGAGCTTTCTGAGTTGAAGCTCTCCTTGCTGTAGCGATGTATCTGGTTGAACGCTTCGCGGATCGCGACGCCGCGCTTTTTCAGCTCGACCTGCACCAAAGGCAAGCCGTTCACCAGTATGGTCACATCATAACGATTAGCGTGCGTCCCGGCCTGCTCGAATTGCTTTATAACCTGGACCTTGTTGCGGCAGACATTGGACTTGTCGAAGAGGTAGATGTTTTGAATCCGGCCATCATCGAAAACGAAATCGAAAATATAGTCGTCGTGGATCTTGCGAGCCTTGTCCGTGATGCTGTCGCTTGGGCGGTCGAGGTAGGTCTCAGTAAACCGCGTCCACTCCTTGTCCGTAAATTGAACGCCGTTGAGAGACTGCAGCTGCTCGCGAACATTCGCGAGCATCGCCTCGGTCGATTTCATATCCGGCAGAAACTCATAGCCCTGATTGCGCAAATCCTGGATCAGCTCGCGCTCAAGGTCCGCCTCAGACTGATAACTTCCAGCCGTTTCCCAGGTACGCTCGTACCTATCCAGCACGATGAAGCGATTAGTCTCTGCGATCGGTGTCGTCTGCTCAGCCATTTTCGATCGTCTCGTGTGACTTGAAGCTGTAGTCTTGGATCATGCGGCGAACGAGAAACCCCAAAACCCGCTTATCATCATCCTCTATTATTGCAGCTTCTTCGCCTGAATGGGCGGAGTGACTACATAAGTTGATGATACGTGTAGCGTATGTGTCGGGTGTACCGTCATCGGTGGGTGGCAATAGATCACCCCACTTCCGGTGCCCCAAGAAAGTGGCGGTTTTCTCCAAAATATTCCTCAAAAAATTGAAGTGATACTTCTGAATCTCGCCACTTTCGATCGCTGCATTCAGTTCTTGTAGCAGGAGTAAGTGGTAGGAGAAGGGAGAGTCATTTGGCTGCTCATCAAGCTGAAGACTACCGTCACGCTTTCTATCGAGCAGATATTTTTTCGCATGTTTGGGTCTGTATCCGGACGATTGATCTCTAGCCCCGAACTCATTGTAGAGAATATTGTAAAAAAGCGGATTGTGGGTCGTGATGATGAACTTCAGATCGGTCGAACGGCTCGACTTGATCAAAGTCGCCAGGTTCGCAGCAAGCGCGATGAGATGGTTGTCGTCCAGTGAACTTACAGGGTCATCGATGAAAACGTATTGAAGCCGGTCGAATTTGTCTGTTTCTCGGTCGTCAGGATCTGGGACGTCGAGAACGGCAACGATTTGCTGCAGCAGCGTGAAGAAAACGCTCCAGATGAAATTGCTTTCCTCGCCTTTAGAGATCTTGATGTTGTCGGTTGTCTCGTCGTCGCCGGTTTCCATCGAGAAGGTCACATGGCTGACATACTGAACGCGCCTGCGATCAATGATCCTGTAACTTTGATTGAACGCTGGCGTCAGACGTTGGTTGGCCAATTTCTGGAAGTTATCAATCACGTTCTGATCCTGCCCCTGATCGAGCAGCACCCAATCCGTAAACGTATTGGGCTGAATAGTCAGCTTGGGCTCTAGATCGTTTTCCAGATCGTTGTCCCAGTAGAAGAGATCTTCGGTGAATGCGTTGTAGTAGAGGATTCTATCGCGGGCGAGCCCCCCACCATCAGGCAGTTCTCCGTTTTCGCCACTGGGCGCGATGAGCTCCTTGAATGTCTTTGAAAGTCGCGTCTTGCCAACACCGTTAAACGCATAGATCAATTGTACTTTCTTGTCCGCGTCTCGAAGTGCCTCCGCAATCCCTCTTAGCATTGGTTCCATCTAAGCAGCCTCTTCGTCCGGCTTAGGAAAACTCAGCAGACTATCGCGGTAATAGGCATATTGCTTTTCGCGCAGCTCAATTTCGCGCGGCAAGCCTTCGGTGAGGGAGGTCGTCAGCGCGTCGAACTTGTCGAGAATGACGACGATGCGCTTTTGTTCGGCGAGAGGTGGGACGGGGAGTTTCACGTTTAGAATCCAGTCCTTTTTAAGATGCGTTTGGTCAAACCCGCTATCGTATCTAAGAAGTTGTCGATTTCGATTCATCACGTAGTGCAGAAACCTTGGGGAGTATGATTCCGGCTCCTTGACCCTTAAAAGACAAACTCGCTGATTGGCCGCAAACCGCCCATCTTCCTCAACAAAGAACGTCTTTGCGAGCGCACGACCGTTTGGAAGGTCGCTCATCACCAACGCGACATCATTCTTAATTGCAGGGGTTAGTACATCAGCAGCTTTGACAAACCTCGCCGATTTGCCGTCACTTGAAATATAGCCTGCCGTTAGAAGGGCGACATCGCCGTCCTTGGCAACCAACTTCTCGTGTGGTTTCGCATTCTGGAAATCTGCGACCTCACCCAACGTCTTCCACTCTACCTCATTCTCGTCGACGGTCAGGAGCTGGTCGCGATAGTAATTGTACTGCTTTTTGCGGGCGGTAAGCTCGGCGGTAAGCTCGGCGGTAAGCTCAGTAAAGCTGTCGAGTATCCGGACAATCTCACCCTGTATCGCCAGCGATCTCTCCGGATCATCCGGGCATGGTATAGGGATTGGCTTGGCGCAGTATTTGCTGATCCATTGTCGCTTATGGTCTCCAGCCACCAATCCACTAGGCAAGCTACTCAGCCAGTGGAAAACATACCTCAAATTAAATCTAGCATCGTCGCTCGACGTGATTATCTTCATGGCCGACGACTTTACTTTGAAATCGAAATCTACCCATTTGTTTGCCGTCGTAAAATCATCAAAGATAATGACTGGCGATTTTGACCCTTGAAAAACACCGTCGACCTCGTCTGTGTAGCCAAGAATAAATGATTGTCCCGCTGTCAAGACGGGCGTCTGGTGGTCGTCGCTGTAATTGGTTGATTTCACTATGTACTTCGTCGGCTGTTCGTATTGAGTGACATCGCCTAGAGGTATCCACTCAACCTCAGCCCCATCCAGCAGCTTCTCAAGAAAGCCCACCGCACTCACGCGTCAATCTCCGCGATGATAGCGTCAATGTCTGCACGCAGCTTGTTGATCTTCTCGACCGTCGCGCCGATCTCGTCATTCAGCTCATCGATGTTCACCACCTCACGCGTGTCGCGCGGCTCCACATAGGAACTCACCGACAGGTTATAGCCCCGCTCAACGATCGTCTCATACGGCACTGAAGCGGCGACGTGGTCTACATCATCCTTGCTCGCGAACATCGCCATCACCCTAGCGATGTGATCATCCGTCATCAGATTGGTATTGGTCGCCTTCTTGAAGAACTCTTCGCCACTGGCATCGATGAATTGGATGGCTGTGTCAGTCTTGTTCTTGGCGAGCACCAGGATCGTCACCGCGATCGTCGTGCCGTAGAAAAGGTTAGGCGCGAGCGCGATTACTGTCTCGACGTAATTATTATCGACCAGATACTGCCTGATCTTCTTTTCCGCGCCGTCACGATAGAAGATCCCCGGAAAGCATACGATCGCCGCGCGCCCCTTCGCTGACAGATAGCTCAGCGCATGGAGCACAAAGGCAAAGTCGGCTTTTGATTTCGGCGCGAGCACACCGGCAGGCGCAAAACGGTCATCATTGATCAGGGTCGGGTCGTCAGAGCCAATCCACTTCACCGAGTATGGCGGGTTGGAAACGATCGCGTCAAACGGCTTGTCGTCCTGAAAATGCGGCTGCGTCAGCGTATCGCCGCGCCGGATATTGAACTTGTCGTAATTGATATTGTGCAGAAACATGTTCATGCGGGCGAGGTTGAAGGTGGTGTGGTTAATCTCCTGCCCGAAGAAGCCGTCCTCGATGATGTGCTCATCAAAATGCTTCTTCGCTTGAAGCATCAGCGAGCCAGAGCCACACGCCGGATCGTAGATCTTATTGACCTTGTCCTGCCCATGCATGGCGAGTTGAGCGATAAGCTTTGAGACGTGCTGCGGGGTAAAGAACTCGCCGCCTGACTTGCCTGCATTGGCCGCATAGTTCGAGATCAGAAACTCGTAGGCATCTCCGAACAGGTCAATCTGGCTGTTCTGGAAGTCGCCAAACTCCAGTTCCGCAACGCGCTTCAACACTTTCGCCAGCCGCTCGTTTTTCTCGGGGACCGTGCTGCCCAGGCGCGTGCTGGTCGTATCAAAATCAGCGAATAGGCCTTTGATGTCCTGCTCAGATGGATAGCCATTCGCTGATGACTCAATCGCCGCAAAAATCGTCGCCAGATCGGTGTTCAGACTTCCGTTTTTGTTAGCGCCCTTAGCGACATTGGCGAAAAGCTGGCTGGGATAGATGAAATAGCCCTTTGTCTTGATGGCATCGTCTTTAATGTCATCCGTGATAACGTTGTCCGACATTCCAGCGTAATTGATGTCGTCATCGTCCGCCTCGATGTAGGCAGCGAAGTTCTCGCTAATGAAGCGATAGAACAGTGTGCCCAGGACGTACTGTTTGAAGTCCCATCCATCGACCGAACCGCGTACATCGTTCGCGATATCCCAGATTTTTCTCTGTAGCGCAGCGCGCTGTTCAGTGCTTGTCATTCTCTACGCCTCAGCAATCGCCATTCAATAAGTGCATCGGTTCCGTATCAGATTCCGTCAAGGTTGAGGTATGTTATCCTGATCAACTGAGGTTTGATCATATATCTCTTGCTGCTCCCTCGCCTGCGCACGCGCGCGAGAAAACTGGGTTAGCGATCGCGACGAGTAGAGGCGCCGGTAGCGCGCAGAAACCTTCCTGACATTTTCGCCCCCCTTCCAAATTCTTGAACTGAGGAGACGCGCAAAAAGGATATGAAGCCGGTTTGAAGGCGTTACGCTGCGGAGTTTGCCATGCCCCCCTACCTTCGCTTGCGCCCCAGCTTCAGCACGTCCTGCATCAGCAGCGCGTCGATCCGCATCTGCGCGGCCCAGTCGGCCTCTCTCAGCCGATAATAGGTTTTCCAGTGCATGCCCTTTGGCCGGTCGGGAAAGGGCAAGGCCAGGCCCATTTCGCCTTTCATCTTCTGGCGTACCCGCATGGCCCGCGTGACGCCAGGGGCATAGATGCGCTCATACTGGCTTTCATAGGTGAGGCGGCAGCATTTCCGACAACGGAAATAGGTGCCGCCATAGAGCACCCTGCAGCGCAGTCCGCAGCCCTTGCACTCAATCCACCAGCGACGCCCGCCAAAAGGCTGTTCAGTGGCGCTCATCACGAAGCTTTCTTCAATGTGCTGGCGCTCGCCATCCTTTGGGAGGGTATAGTACAGAACCATTCGATCGGGTGAGAGGCGATAGCTTATGCTGCCGGTCTTGTGATCGCCCCGTGACCAAGTGACGGTGCCGCTGCGATGACGTTGAAACCATTCACGCGGAAAGTCCGCCAAATCCAGCTTGTGGAACTGATCGCTCCTGGCGGCGCATCGCGCATGCCTTCCAGATCCGTATCCGCCCATGTCTCAGCCCTCTGTTTTCGCAATCATGTGCAAAGTGGATGTGTCGGGACCCTGCTGGACCGCCTTGCCCCGCTCGTGTGAGCGGCGGGGCGGCGTTGGGCTCAGCATCAGGTTTTGTCAGGTTCAGCAAGTCTGCTGCAACGCTATATGGGTGGACGGGAAATTTTGGCGTCCGGCGATATCCGACGTACAGGCTTGGTAGCACTGAGGTTTTCTGAGGTTTTGGGACATTTTCGTTCCTTCTCAGACGCATCAGATTTGATGCGTTCATGCTACAGATTTGAGGCGTTCGGATTTGTTGCTTTCGCGCCAGAGCTTGATCGGAAGATTTGGGTCGCCAGCCTTGGTCTCAGTGTCGTAGCGAGTGAGTGACACGATACGTTCACGGCTTCTTGCGTGACCTTGATTGCGGCCCTTACGTTCCTCCTTGAGGAAACCACCAGCAATAAGTTCATTTATAGACCGCTTGGCAGTTGATGGAGAACACCCACACATCTCAGCCATGCGGCGCTCTCCAACGGGAAACCTGTTAATGGCGTCCGGGCGATATGATGCCAATAGAATTGATATGATCTTGAACGCAGGAGGTGACAGCTTCAGCCAAGCTGGATGCTTAAGCCAGTGATCGTAAATTCGCGCGTGAGGCCGGTCATGGCGGCTGCTAGGATATGTCGGCTGTGACATCTGAGCTTAGGTCGCGATTACGACGCGCCATTTTCGATTAGATCGCGAATGTCTTCGACGCGCCAGACGGTCACGCGTGCGCCCAGCTTCTTTGGCTTCGGAAAGCGCCCGTCTTTCACGCCTGCCCACCAGGTTGATTTACTGACTGGGATAGGGCCGTAAGGCGCGAGGATGGACTTCAGGCGCAGGAAGCCGGTTTCGGGAAGATCGGCTGTGTAGGACATTGTTTGTCTCCGTGTTTGCGGTGACAACAAGATCCGATCAGATACAGAGCAATAATAGCTGGCCAGGTTGCGAAAAGTTCACACCAGATTGCGCAGTCTTTTGGGCAAGTTCCCTTTGTGCGAATGACCCGAAAAGCATTGGATAACAACTAATGGCATGATTTAAAATGGAAAATTAACTGGGTCAGTTTCCTCAAGAGCTTGCCTAGGAGCTCCGCCCGTGGTCGCCCAGTTCGCCACTTTGGCCAACTCTTCGATCACGTTTTCGCTTGGTTTCCCCTCATCGTTGATCAACCCGAAGCGCGCAGCGTTCAACCTCAACCATGTTGCGAGCCGCTGCTTAGGCGTGCCTCGCTCGTCGGACTTTTCGTCAAACGCTTCCCACGCCTCTGTCACCGCTGCTAGCTTGGCTGAATACCGGGGATGGCTGGGGTCGCGATAACCCGATTTTTGGAAGCGCATCTGGAAAAAGAGGCAGTCTGTATATCCGACTTCCTCTAGCCATCTGATCAAACTGTCTCTGCCAATACAAGAGGCGTTGCAATCTACAGTTCCAGGCACTTCGTAAGCGCCACGATTAAAATCTCGCTCAACCTCAGGCACGATAGAGCCTTCGATTTTCCCGCACTTAAGGGCGGTACGCAACGCATTCAATATTGCCTCATATCCAGCAGGCAGGTCGTTTCCATATGATCGCCGGACTTCCGCCCGTGCGCCTTGCGGCTCAAGCCCCAAAACCAGAAGTGCGGCATCGCTAACTGCATACTCCTCAACCAGCGACCAATGGCAGGAAACGTTCCTGTAGCGTGCCCAATCATCAAAGACCTCGGGTTCCGCGTACGGATTTTCGAAGTCATCAAGACAGTGATGTGCGCCCATATGTTGTGCTCCAACCAGATCCTATAACAACCTATGGCGTACAGTATGATTGATTTATGACAGTTTTGCTACAGACGTACTTATTATGTTCCGATCAAATTCTGACTTTCGCGGAAAGCTGTGAGCGAATGGCTTTTGTCCACCAATTGGCCATCTTGACGCGCTCATCCCAATACAGTGAGCGTTGGTAGGCCCGACGCACTTCATCCGCACCGACATGGCCAAGCTCCGCTTCGATCGCATCCGCATTCCAGCGCCCGCTTTCGTTCAGCAGGCTGGACGCACTTGCGCGGAAACCATGCGAGGTGTGCTCGTGCTTATCGAAACCCATGCGCCGAAGCGCCTGATTGAGCGTGTTCTCGCTGATCGGCTTATCGCGCGCGATCGAAGACGGAAAGGCACGGTAGTTGCTGCCTGTCTCTTTCTTGAGCGCTTGCAAGATATCGACAGCGAGCGGCGGCAGAGGCTTCTGGTGTTCACGGCGCATCTTTGTGCGCGCTGCCGGTATGGTCCAGACCGACCGCTCCAGATCAAACTCTTCCCAAAGCGCGAGACGCAATTCGCCAGGGCGGGTGTATAGCAGCGCCATCAGCTTGAGCGCGGCGCGCGTGGAAGGTGATCCGCCCTCATAAGACCAGATGGCGCGCACAAGGTCGCCAAAGCCCTTCCAGTCTGTCACGGCGGCCATATGAGAGACCTTCGGCGTGATGAGCGCGCCGCGAAGGCCATAGGTCGGGTCATTCTCCGCGCGCGCCGTGGCGATTGCATAGCGGAACACCTGCCCGACAGTTGAGCGTAGTCGCTTGGCCGTCTCGTAATTGCCTTTCGCTTCTACATCGCGAAGCGGCTCCAATATCTCGGCAGCCGTAATCGCCGTGATGGGACGATCGCCAAAGGCGGCGGTCGCCATCTCCAGAAGCCATTCCTTCTTCTTGATCGTCGTTTCGGCTTTTTCTTCCTTGCGCTGCTTCTCGATCAGCTCGGCGGCGATCTTCGCGAAGGTATGCTCATTCACGGCGGCTCGCGCAGCCTTTTCGGCTTTCGCATGGGCGCTAGGGTCGATCCCTTCTGCCAGCAAGGTCTTCGCCTCTGCACGAAGTTCACGCGCCCGCGCTAACGTGACAACTGGATAAGCCCCGAAGGAAAGCAGCTTCTGCCTGCCATCGAAACGATAGGCCATTCGCCAGAGTCTAGATCCCGTCGGCGCCACCTGAATGAACAGGCCGCCGCCATCGGCCATGCGATAGGGCTTCTCTTGCGGCGCCAGCGTCCGCAGCTTCGTATCTGTCAGTGGCATTTGTTGGTATCGCCCTCACGCAAAGCCGCCCGCGAGCAGCAGTTACCAACATAAATACCAACATTTCGGCGGGATACCAACACACAACCCCGGACCTGATCGGACAAGAAATGGCCAGTCAGTTTCTAAAAACCTCTATTATAGAAGGCTTTGCGGAGCTTTTAGGATTGTTTTGGATAACGAGATGGTGCCCAGGAGAGGACTCGAACCTCCACGTCTTGCGACACACGGACCTGAACCGTGCGCGTCTACCAATTCCGCCACCTGGGCAATCTAGGTCTCGGAAGGCGGGGTGATACGGCGCACGCGCGGCAAGGTCAACGGGGAAATCCAGCAAGCTTCAGGCGTTTGCAGACCTGCTGATCAAGCGGCCAAGCCCAGTCCCTCAAAGGTAGAAATTCTCATTGCGTCGATCTGGTGAGATGTTAGTTTTTTCCCACAGCACTTAAAAAGCTTCTCTCACCAGATCCCGCGAGAGAAGAATGACTCACCGACAGCGAGAGAAGCCTTCTTGCGCATCCTGATTATCAATCCTCCACATCCATCTATCGGAAGTCGCATACCCGATGACCATTTGCCGCCACTCGGACTCCTCTGTATAGGCGGCCCCCTCCTGGACGACGGGCATGAGGTAACCTTGTTCGATGCGGAGTTCGGGCCTGCCACTCTCGACGAGATCACGAGCCAAGTGCGTGAGACAGAGCCCGACATAGTCCTGATTGGCCATTCAGGGTCGACATCAGCCCATCCCGTATCCGCCGAGATTGCCCGGCGAGCCAAGCGTGTCCTGCCAGACCTCATAGTGGTCTATGGCGGTGTCTTTCCAACTTATCACTGGGCGGATATCCTGCGCGACTGCCCGCAATTTGATATCATCGTGCGAGGCGAAGGCGAGGAAACTTGCCGCCAGCTGGTACGCATGCTGAGCGCAGGCGGAGACCTCGAAGGTGTCGCCGGCATCGCCATGAGGACAAATGGCCAGCCGGTTGCGACATCGCCCCGGGCCATGATCGACGACCTCGACGCTTACCGCGTAGGCTGGGAGCTGGTTGATTTTGCTGACTATTCGTACTGGGGCGGGAAACGCGCGGTCGTCATACAGTTTTCCAGAGGGTGTCCGCACCCTTGCAGTTATTGTGGTCAGCGCGGCTTCTGGACAAAGTGGCGTCATCGCAACCCTGAGCTGCTGGCAGCAGAGATTGCGTCACTCCACAGGAACCACGGTGTCGAGGTTTTCAATTTCGCAGACGAGAACCCGACCTCGTCGAAGAAAATGTGGAAGCGTTTTCTTGAGGCCTTGATCGCCGAGGACGTGAACGTGACCCTCGTCGGATCAACGCGGGCGGACGATATCGTGCGCGACCGTGATCATCTCCATCTCTACAGGCAGGCTGGCGTCGAGCGCTTTCTCATGGGGATGGAGAATACCGACGAGGCCGTCCTCGCGAGAATCCGGAAGGGCGGGTCCACGACAACCGACCGCGAGGCGATCCGCCTTATGCGCAAGCATGGCATGCTCTCCATGGCCACCTGGGTCGTCGGTTTCGAGGAAGAAACAGACGCCGACTACTGGCGCGCACTTCGCCAGCTGATCTCATATGATCCAGACCAGATACAATCGATTTATGTCACGCCACATCGCTGGACGCCTTTCTTTTCCGAGGCCGCCAACCGCGAAGTCATACAGGGCGATCAGGCAAGGTGGGATTACAAGCATCAGGTACTCGCGACGCAGCACGTCCCGCCCTGGCGTGTCTTTCTCTGGGTGAAGTTCATCGAGTTCATCGTGCAGTCGCGCCCGCGTGCGCTGCTGCGTCTGCTGACGCTGAAGGACCCGAGGCTTCGGCACGCCCAGAGATGGTATTACAGGATGGGCCGCCGGGTCTGGTTTCACGAGGTCATTGGCTTTTTCTTCCGCGACAGGCGCTGGAAGCAAGGTCCGTCAGTTCGCGAATTCTGGGGCGAGTCACTGGCCAAGCACGAGGAGGCGCTGGCGCCTCTTCCGCGAAGGGCCCGGACGACCCTCGCGATCAGCTCGCTTGAGCGATCCACTCAAGAACGCCCAGCAGAATGATGCCTGCGCCAAGCGCGTACAATCCCATCGTGATCACAAACCTCGCGCCCAGAGAGCCGGATTTAGGCGCCGTCTGAATTCCGGCATGGCCCTGCTGGCGAAGCTCAATTTCGATCGCTTCCAGAAGGTCCTCATAGCGCCCCTCAAGCCGTCTTACCCTGTCGGCAACAAATCCCATCAGCGCGGTGATGGCACCACAGCCAATCAGCCCCACAGAGTATGGGATGAGCGACATGCCGCGGGACACCGCAGCGATGCCGATCAGCAGGGCGAAGAGAAAGGCGATCGACTGCCAGTAGAGACGACCGAAATGTAGGCGCTGATCTGACAGTAGGTGGTACTGGGTGAGAAGTGGGTCGGTCATAGCATCGTCCTAACGTCTCGGCCTCGTCGGCAAGGTCTCTGTTCTCGACCCTAACACGCCCGGCCCAGCTTGCGAGTTCGAATTCGAACTGGCTCTCGGCAAGAGACTGACAAGACCACCCGCCCGCTGGAGGGGTGGAGAGACGACGCGCGCGGAAAATAACCACCAGGATAATCAGTAAATCCCGCTATGTTCGGGACTTTTTCAACACAAGTATTCTATCGGAGTTTTCAGAAGACTGGCTGGCGGACAAACCGGAAGTTTGTTCGAACACCGACCTCTTCAAAGAGCTGGAAAACTGGGAAGTCCTACTCCGTGATGTGGTCTTCCCTGATCCTCATCATGACGCCACCACTGATGATGATCAGCAGCAATCGGAAAGCAACCCAGGACGCCCGCATCAGCATGGAGGGCCATCACCATGCTGACGTCTTCCATGAACGATTGCGCGTCTGACTTCACAGTTTCGGCGGGAACTCCTGCCAGGATACGCAAGAAGCACCCGTCCCCCATATCGCTGCGCCTGACGCATGAAGAGCGCGAACAGCTCGAACGCGATGCCGGGGATATGACGCTCAGCCGATATATTCGGGCGAGGCTCTTTCCTGATGGGACAATGGCTCAATGCAGGAATCGACCGAAGCGAAAAACGCACAAGCCATGTCCCGACCATGTGCTGTTGGCCCGTGTGCTGGGCTTGCTTGGCTCATCGGACATGGCGGTCAATTTGGCGAGGCTCGCAGACGCCGCTGAGATTGGTGCGCTGCCGGTGACGGATGAGGTCCAGGAAGAACTAAGTTCGGCATGCGGCCATGTGCAAAGTATGCGCAATACGCTGATGCAGGCGATCAGTCAGGCGTGACGCGATGATCCTTGTTGGTAATCAGCGTGGCGGTGCGCGCGATCTCGCGCGTCACCTCATGAAAGAAGAGAATGATCATGTTGAGGTCCATGAGATACGCGGCTTTGTCGCAAACGATCTCATGGGTGCCTTCCGAGAAACGGAGATGATCAGCCGAGGCACACGCTGCAAGCAATATCTCTTCTCGCTCTCGCTCAATCCTCCTGAACAGGAAACGGTCGGCATTGCAGACTTCGAAAAAGCGATTCATCAGGTTGAAGACCGGCTCGGCCTCACAGGCCAGCCCCGCGCCGTGGTCTTCCATGAGAAGGAAGGCCGGCGCCATGCGCATGCGGTGTGGAGCCGGATCGACTGTGAGAAGATGAAGGCGGTCCAGCTTTCGCATTACAAGCAAAAGCTCTGCACGCTCTCAAAGCAGCTCTATCTCGATCACGGTTGGCGTCTTCCGCCTGGCCATGTCGACAAGAAGCTCAGCGATCCGCTGAACTTCACGCTGGAAGAATGGCAGCAGGCCAAGCGCACAGAGCAAGACCCGCGCGATATCAAGCGCCGGATTAGAGAGGCGTGGTCAGTTGCGGATATGAGTGGTTACAGTTTCGCCGAACAGTTGGAGAAACATGGTTACACGCTCGCCCAGGGAAACCGGCGAAGCCATGTCGCGATGGATCGCTTCGGTGAGGTCTATTCCATTCCGCGCCAGCTGGGCCTGAAAACGAAGGTCGTTCGTGAGGCGCTAGGCGATGCCGATGCGCTCCCAACCATCGATGTGGTTAAGGAGCGCAATGCCAAGGCTGTCGCCCAAAAGCTCGAAGGATTTATCACCGAACTGGACGCACAGGAAGCCAAACAGAAACAGACGTTCCAGATTGCGCTCAAGGAACTGAGAGAACGCCAACGCGCCGAGCGCAAACAGCTCAAAGAGCGGCAGGAAAAGCGCCGCCAGGAAGAGGTCGTCGAACGGCAGAAGCGCTTCCGGTCAGGCCTGAAAGGTGTCTGGGACTTCGTGCGTGGCGAGCATTTCCGTATTGCCAGGCGAAACAAACTCGAAGCAGTTGAGGCAGCGAAACGAGACCGTGCAGAACACACAGAAAACGTCACCCGACAGTTAGCTCAGCGTCGCGCTATGACAAAACGTCATCGGAAAGCCCTAAGTGATAGTCGACGTATCGACCTAAATGCAGAAGCGCAAATACTCCGTCTACAGCTGCAATCCCATCAGAAGAAAAATTCAAAGGGATTAGCTTTGTAGGAGGGTAAATTTTATATAATCGACCGCAGTAATGGAGAGCTGCAAATGAGGAAAAATGGTCAGAAAAATGTATTTGAAGAAACCATTTTTTCGGGAGTTCTGTCTGACAGAGACGACAAATTTGAAATGGAGCTCACTCTTCGTGCGGGACCTGATAGCCGATTGGTAATTCAGCCAGTCTCGGTCTCAACGAGGTGTTACGTTGCTCTTTCCAAGCACGTCGGGGCGCCTGGTAGTAAATCAAGTTGGCTAGCATTTGAGGGCATAAGCTCAGAAGGCACTATATTTCGATCAACGTATTTATCTGTTTATGGACACGGTCATGGAACGGATGGAGCGTGGCTGAAACTTGCAGCTAGCAAGGCTCATATAATTTTGAAGCGCTCTGAGGCTGATGATGCCAAGGATGTCGGGGTTCAGTGGTCGTTAAGAGGGTTTAGAAGCTTTCGAAATCGACCAACTAAGACGAGCTTAGGTGTCGTCATTGTGCGCGGAATGCATGAATTCGAATCGTACGATGAGGTTACGGGCAGCCTTGCCATAAACCCCGATGGCATGGCCGTTGACGATGCCTGGTTTGAAAAAGCGGATGAAATGCTCGAATTCGTTTGGCGTGGGCTGGAGTTTGGCCATGGAGGCCGACTTCCAATTTCGCTTATCCAAGAATATCGCTCAAAGGAAGTCGTTGCGACCTTTTACGAAGGCAAAGGCTCGCCCCCTCATTTGCCCTCAATTCATTTTCTCAATCAATCAGATTATATTGAATGTTTAGCGACGCATTTCGACCGGAAAGATACCTTTCCCGAGGCCGTGTGGACTGCTGTTGGGTGGCTAAACAGTCGCACGGCTATCGAAGAGGTTCGGTTTTTGAACATCATGACCGCCATTGAGACAATTCTCGAAAACCTACTGCCAAATACCGAGACCAAAATTCTACCCGCTTCGGAATTCAGTGCAGTCAAAGATAGCCTACTTGCTACATTAGAAAGGCACTCTTTGGCGAAGGAAGGTTTGGATATCTTCAAGGGCAAGATCAAACAACTGAACAGCAGAACGCTTTCTCAAAAACTCAGCGCGGTCCTAGATAGTGACCTGCTCCCCGAAGGGTACCCGTTTATAAGTTAGCTCTGTTCCACATTTGA
>NZ_CAXFSW010000016.1:0-50476 GCF_964005855.1 uncultured Henriciella sp. | reverse complement strand
CAGTTCGCCTGTTAGTTCGTGATCAATTTCATATTCAAGTAAGTCTTCGAGAGACGCTTGGGTGCCCTCAATTTGCGAGCTAAGTACCGCTTCTTGTCTCATGAAGGCATATACGAGCATGTGCGGGTCTGGAATTGTGGCCACCGCGCCGTCCAATCGCGCTAATGCCCGATCTGCACGCGAAAGCGCATTCGTAAGCCTCTCGTCAATTCGCAATTTTGGATTTGGCGGCAAAGGCTTGGGGCTAAAGGTGCTTGCAGCACCAAATTTTATGTACTCGCCTGCTCTGGTGGACATTGTGCGTTCCTAATAACGGCTACTAAAATTTATTCCCCGGTAATTAAATTTATCGCTCTTTTTTTAATTAGTGCAATCTATGTTTCCATAGCCGTTATTATTAACCATTCAGAAATAATTTCGAACCGTGTAAAATTTAAGATAAAGCCGAAATGGCGGACCCCGCAGGCATCCGGGACCCAGCGTCTCAAAACGCTCTCTCGTCCCGGACATTTGCTGAGGCAAATTCCGGGATGACGAAGATGGATTGTGTCTGAAACGGGTCGGTCACGGGTGCGTGACTTGAAGACCTGAAACCCATGCACCCCCAAAACACCGCCCAAACACCCTCCAGACACCGCCCACGCACCGCCCCGCACCCCAAAACATCCTACACCCCGGCGCCCCGGCTATGGTCGCCCTCATGGTCAGCCGCGACTTCATCTGTGACACGCTTGCCACCCTCCCGGTCTGGCTCTGGCCGGTCTTCCTGTGGGAGGTGTTCTGGCTTGAGCGGTATCTGAAGGCGCGGCGCGCAGAGGGCGGGGCGGGCCTTGTCGGCTATGCCTCTGCCCGCAATGGCCGCATCTATATCACGCTGGATGTGCGCGGGGACCGCAAGGACACTTGCGACTGGACCGCCTTTGCCGCGCGCACGCCCTGGGAGAGGCTGGGCCCTGAGCAAAGGGCCGCCGCCCTGCTGGCACGCGCCGGCGAGGGATTTGCGCTCATCGCGCTGGCGAGCGGCCTCTGCGCCGCGCTCGCCGGACAGGCGCCGGGCTTGGCGGGCCTGCCCTTTGTGATGGTGCCACCCTAAGCCGCTTGCTTCACCTCAATAAGCCGCATGCCGCCGCAGCCCCCCGGGTCTGTGGCCGCTGGTGCTGGCTTTCCCCTCTCCCTCGGGAGAGGGGTCAGGGGTGAGGGGGAGCGCCATCTCATCCAAGGGGCTGGCTGGCAGTGATGCTCCAATCGCATCACTGAAACTGCATGGCTTCGTTGAAGGGTCAGTTCCCCTCATCCCCGGCCCTTCTCCCGAGGGAGAAGGGAGAAGGAA
Source organism: uncultured Henriciella sp. (assembly GCF_964005855.1). NCBI lineage: Bacteria > Pseudomonadati > Pseudomonadota > Alphaproteobacteria > Hyphomonadales > Hyphomonadaceae > Henriciella > uncultured Henriciella sp. The sequence goes on along the minus strand of NZ_CAXFSW010000016.1, from coordinate 49,146 downwards.
GAAAGAGAAAAGCCTAACCCAACCCACTCAAGAAATTCGCCGCCGTCTTCAGATGGCCGTCCCGCTTCTCCTCATCCATCTTCTCGGCCATGGACACCATCATCGCCCAGCGCGGATTGCCCGACAGCTGTTCGCGGTTGCGCCAGATCCAGCGCCAGTAGAGCCCGTCCCAGACATCGCACCACTCGCCTTTCTCATGGTTGCCCATCTTGCGGACATAGGCAGAGCCGGAGAAATAGGGCTTGGTCGTGATGCGCCCGCCATCGGCATTCTGGCTCATCGCATAGGCGTTCGGCACCATGACCCAGTCATAGCTGTCGGCGAACATCTCCATGAACCATTTATAGATATCGTCGGGGTCGATCTCGCAGATGAACATGAAGCCGCCGAGCACCATCAGCCGCTCGATATGGTGGCAGTAGCCGGTCGCCAGCACGCGCTTGATGGTGTCGTCGATGGGGGCGATCCCCGTCTCCCCGGTCCAGAAGCTTTCCGGCAGCTTGCGCGTATGGCCCCAATGATTGGTCGTGCGCATCGGCACGCCGATATCCTCATAGGTCGCGCGCATGAATTCGCGCCAGCCAATGACCTGCCGGATGAACCCTTCGGCCGAATTCATCGGGATATCTCTGTGTTCGATGAAGGCTTTCGCGGCATCCAGAACCAGCTGCGGCGTGAGAAGCCCGATATTCAGCATCGGCGTGATCGCCGAATGCCAGAGCAGGGTCTCGCCCTCCAAAATGGCGTCCTCATAGGGCCCGAACTGCTCGAACCGCTCATTCAGGAACGCGCCCAGCCAGCTCTCGGCATCCTCATGGTTGGTCGGCCACCAGAGCGTGTCGAGCGATCCGTAATTGTCCGGGAAGTCTTCCTCGACAGATTTGCGCGCTTCTTCCTCCAGCTCGTCCGGCTCGCGTGGCGCCAGCTGAGGTACACTGTCTCTCAGTTTCTTCGGGACCTTCTTGCGGTTCTCATCGTCAAAGCTCCACTGGCCGCCCTTCGGCTTGTCGCCGTCCATCAGCACATCGAAATGGCGGCGCTGGCGTTTGTAGAACTCGGCCTGGAACCAGGATTTGTTATCCTCCCGCCAGGCGCGGTTCTGGCCCGGTGTGTTCAGGAAGAGTGGGGTCCTGATCAGGGTGAGGTCCAGATCGTGATCCTCGCAATAGGATCGAAGGCGCTTTTCCAGAATGAAATCCACCGGGTCGCAGGCCATCACCTCTTTCGTCCCCGCTTTGGAGAGCCGTGCTATAAGAGGCTTCAGCAGCGCTTTGCCCGCCTCATAGCGGATATATTCAAAGTCCGGTTTCAGCCCTTCCAGCCGCTTGGCATAGCGCGCCATGCTGGCCCGGTGCAGCCAGAGTTTCTGCTTGTGAAAGCGCATTGGATATTGCCGGTCGCCGAAGAACAGCGTGTCCTCGATCAGACAGATCCGGTCCGGGCGCTTGTCGAGGCCGGGATGGTGGTTGAACAGCTGGTGGGGGAATATCAGAAGCGCTTTGGTCATTGCGGGGCTTGAGCTAGGCCGAACGCTTCACAGGCAAAGACGGTAAAACCGCTGGCGCGCCATTGCGGGGAACAGGGATTCCCTGCCATTAGTAAGTCAGCGATGACTGACGAAACCGATCTTCCCGGCGATGATGAGCGCGACGACGCGACTTTCTCCATGTTTGCGGAGGAAGAAGCGCCCGCGCCCGGCACCGGCCAGCCTTCCTATCAGGTGCTGGCGCGCAAATACCGCCCCAAACTCTTCTCCGACCTGATCGGTCAGGAGGCGATGGTGCGCACGCTGCGCAATGCGTTCGAGATGAACCGCATCGCCCACGCCTTCATGCTGACCGGGGTGCGCGGCGTCGGCAAGACGACGACGGCCCGGCTCCTGGCGCGCGCCTTCAATTATGAGGGCGAGGATCATCCCGGCCCCAGCCTCAAGCTCGACCCGCCGGGCGAGCACTGCAAGGCAATCATGGAAAGCCGCCACCCGGACGTGCTGGAGCTGGACGCCGCCTCCCGCACCGGCGTCGCGGATATGCGCGACCTCCTGGATGGCGTGCGCTACTCGCCGGTGTCTGCGCGCTACAAGGTCTACATCATCGACGAAGTTCACATGCTGTCGACCGCGTCCTTCAACGCGCTCCTCAAGACGCTGGAAGAGCCGCCGCCGCATGTGAAGTTCATCTTCGCCACCACCGAAATCCGCAAGGTGCCGGTGACGGTTCTCTCGCGCTGTCAGCGCTTTGATCTCAAACGCCTCGATACAGGCGAGCTTGCCGCGCACCTTGGAAAGATCGCGTCGCGCGAAGGCGCCAGGATTTCAGAAGAGGGCATCACCCTCATTGCCCGCGCCGCCGAAGGCTCTGTCCGCGACGGCCTCTCCATCCTCGATCAGGCGATTGTGCAGGGTCTCGACGGCGGAGAGATCACCGGCGAAGCGGTCCGCGACATGCTCGGCCTCGGCGACCGGCTCCGGCTGCTCGACGCATTCGAATATGCCGTGACTGGCAAGGCGTCCGAGGCGGTCAACGAGATCAACGACCAGATGCAGATCGGCGCCGACGCGCTGATCCTGATGAAGGACCTTCTGGAGATCGCCGCAGATGTCGCCACCATCCAGGCGATGGGCGACAATTACAATCTGCCCGGCCCCTCGGACTGGACCAAACGCACCCGCCAGATCGCCGACAGCGTCACCCCGGCGCAGGCCCAGCGCAACTGGCAGATCCTGCTGTCGGGCTATCGCGACACCCAGAGCGCGCCCGAAGCCGATGTCGCCCTGCGCATGGTCATTCTGCGCCTTGTGACGGCGGCGGGTCTGCCCTCGCCGGAAGACGCGGCCCGGATGATTGCCGAAGGCGGCGGTAGCAGCGGCTCCAGCGCACGGGGGCAGGGCGGCAAGTCGGACCCGAACGTTGTCCCTGTTGGCGGCGATCCCGGCGCGCGCCTCTCCAAGTTTGAAGACGTGCTCGACCTTCTGGAAAAGGAGCGCGAGCCGGTCCTCTGGGGCGAGGCGAAAGCCTATATCCGCCCGTCGGTTTTCGCAGACGGCACGATCAGCTGCGACCTCAAGGATGGCGCGCCTGTTGATCTCCTGCGCCGGCTGACAGACTTCCTCGAAATCGCCACCGGCCATGAATGGGATGTCAGCACCAAGAAGGGCGAGACGCCGGGCGAAACCATCAGCGAACGCGAGGACCGCCTGAAGCGTGAACGCATCGAGGCGGTGAAGTCGGATACCGATGTCGCTGCTGCGATCAGCGCCATTCCGGGCCTTACAATTCTCGACGTGCGCGGCAGCGACACACTTGAAGAGCCCGCTGCAGAGGACAATGTCGTCCCCTTGCGCGTCGCCAGTCAAAGGAAAGGGTAGCCCCCGTGGGAATGAAAGACCTCTCGAAGATCATGCAGCAGGCCCAGGAAATGCAGGCCAAGATGCAGGAAGCCCAGCAGAAGGTCGAGCAGATCGAAGCTGAAGGCATTGCGGGCGCGGGCCTTGTGAAAGTCCGCCTGAAAGGCAAGGGCGAGATGATCGGGCTCAATATCGATCCCTCCCTGCTGGAAGACGATGCCGAGATCATCGAAGACCTTGTGAAGGCCGCCCATAGCGATGCGCGCAAACGCCTTGATGAGGAAATGGAAAAGGCGATGAAGGAAGCCACATCCGGCTTCGGCGGCATGATGCCCGGCTTCAAGATGCCGTTCTAGGAAGCCCAGCTCGCGATGAGCCAGAAGAGCGCCGGACCGGAAATCCTGAAAATGATCGAGCTGATCGGGAAGCTTCCCGGTCTGGGGCCGCGCTCGGCCCGGCGGGCGGCGCTGCATCTGCTTAAGCGCAAGGACCAGCTCCTGCTGCCGCTGGCGGACGCCCTGGCTGAGGCGGGTAACCGTATCGAGCAATGCAAGACCTGCGGAAACTACGACACGCTGCAGCCCTGCGCCGTCTGCCAGTCCACCGGCCGCGATGACAGTGTCATCTGCGTGGTCGAGGATGTGCCGGACCTCTGGGCGCTGGAGCGCGCGAGCGCCTTTCGCGGGCGCTATCACGTCCTTGGCGGCGTGTTGTCACCGCTGGACGGGATTGAGCCCGAAGACCTCACCATCGGGATGCTGGTCGACCGGGTCAAAACCGGCGACGTGCGTGAAGTGATCTTTGCCCTTAGTGCGACCCTCGATGGGCAGATTACGGTCGATTATGTCCGCGACCAGCTGGAAGGCCTTGATGTCACCACCACACGGCTCGCCCAGGGCGTGCCGCATGGTGGGGAGCTGGATCATCTCGATGAAGGCACGCTGGCAGCGGCCATGCGGTCCCGGCGCTAACGTGCCTATTCGACAGCGCGCTCCTTCGCGCGCTTCCAGGCTGGGCGGTCCATGTTGCGCTGATAATAGGCCTGCAAATTCTTGTAGGGGCCAAGCTCTCCCAGCCGCTCGGCCATATTGCAGATATAGGTGACGCCGATATCGGGCGCCTGGAATTTGTCGCCGAGGATGTAGTCACGATCCGCCAGCTGCTGGTCGAGCAGGCCAAGATGCAGCGGCACCTCACCATCGGCAAACGCCTTGTAGACCGGAGAGGGATTGTCGCCCTCGCGGGCCTGCAGCATCCGCAGGAAAAGCGGCAGGAAGGCTGAGCCTTCCGGATAGTGCAGCCAGCGCTGGAATTCAGCCCAGGCCTGCTTGTCGGACCGCGGCGGGGCGAGTTTGCCCTCCGGGTCATAATGATCGATCAGATAGGCGGCGATCGCGCCGGACTCTGTCAGCATGACCCCGTCGATCTCAAGCGTTGGAGATTTGCCGAGCGGCGTGGCCTCCTTGAGGTCTTCCTGTGATCGGAAGGTCTCCGGATGGCGGTGATAGACTTTCAGCTCATAGTCGAGGCCAAGCTCTTCCAGGAGCCAGACAGTGAAGATCGAGCGCCCGATGCGCAGATGATGAAGAAGGATCATATAGAGGTTTCCCGTGGCCTATTCGTTGCGGTCGATGCGGTAAATGACGCCGTCCATATTGGCGGTCGCCGCGTAGAGATTGCCGTCGGGGCCGATAACGACATCGCGGAAGGGGATTTCGAGGTCTGCCATGAGATCGGTCTGACCTGTGACATTGCCCTCCTCATCCAGCATGACATGGACGAGTTTCTGCCCGCGCGGGCCGTTCATGGCACCGATGATGAGATCGCCCTGCCATTCGGGCCAGACATCGCCGCTGACCAGCGCCATGCCTGACGGGGCGATGGAGGGCACCCATTTGATGACGGGCTGTTCCATACCGGGCGCTTCGGTTTCCTCACTTATGATCGTGCCATCATAATTGACGCCGTAGGTGATGGCCGGCCAGCCATAATTCTTTCCAGACTCAATCCGGTTGAGCTCATCGCCACCCTTCGGCCCGTGCTCATGAGCCCAGAGGATTTCGCGGGCGTCGTCCCAGACAAGGCCCTGAACGTTGCGGTGGCCGTAGCTCCATACGCCGGGTGTGCCGTCTTCGCCGTCGATGAAGGGATTGTCGTCCGGAAAGGAGCCATCCGTGTTCAGACGCACGATCGTGCCGTGATAATTCTGCGGGTTCTGCGCTTCCTCCATATAGCGGAAGCCTTCGCCGAGCGTGATGATCAGCGTATCGTCGGGAAGGAAAGCCAGACGGCCGCCATAATGGTGGGAGGTTTCGCGCGGGGCGCCCGTGAAGATTTCCTGCACATCGGTCAGCTCGCTGGCATCCTCTGACAGAACGCCCGAGACAACGGCCGTGGTGTTCTCTTCGTCGACACCCTTTGCGAAGGCGAGGTAGAGCTTGCGGTTGCTGGAAAATTCCGGATCGAGCGCCATTGCGAAATAGCCGCCCTGGGCATTCACATGCGCCTCTGGCGTTCCGGCGACGGGATCCGGCAGGAGCTCTCCATCGCGCAGGATACGGATCGCGCCATCGCGTTCGGTAATCAGCATGGTGCCGTCGGGCAGGAACAGCATGTCCCACGGAAAGGTGAGCCCTGTGGCGACGGGGATCAGGCGAAAACCGTCCTTGCTGATGAGGGCCTCAGCCTCCGTCTCCTGCGTTTGTGTACCGGAGCCCGCCTCGTCTTCGGATGCCGAAGTTTGTGCTGGGGCGCCGGTTGAGGTGCCGGTCGTGTCGCTGGCCTGTTGAGAACAGGCGGCAGCCAGGAAAAGGGCGCTGGCCGTCAGGGAGATAATTCTCATGGGGTCTCCGGTAACTGTCTGAGGGGTAATCTAGGGGCTTGGCCTGCCAACTCAATTGATGGGGTCAAAAGAAAGGGGCGGCCCGTTACCCGGGCCGCCCCTCAATTTCAGTCAGGCTGTGTATCTACCAGCTCTTGCGGACCCGCACACCATAGAGGCGCGGCTCCGACAGGAAGATGTTGGAGTAGAGACCCGAGCTGTCATCGGTGAGGTAGCGGCCGGTGATGACCTCCTCATCGGTGACGTTCTTGCCGAAGATCTCAAATTCCAGGCCATTGACGTCATTGTAGAACACGACAGCCAGGTTGAGGTTGGTCCAGCTGTCCAGCTCATCGCCGCCCGTATTCCACACGCGGCTATAGCTATCGCCCTGATAGTAATAGTCCGCGCGAAGCCGGGTGTTCCAGTCGCCGTTGAACATGCCTTCGAAGGTATATTCCGCACCGAGGGAGAGCGTCGTTTCCGGCGCGCCCGGAATGGCGTTCCCGTCCAGTTGTTTGGCTTCGCCATCGAACGGCGTGAGACCACCCACCGTCCGGGTGTTGCCCTCAGAGTCGGTATAGGTCACGTCCGGTACACCGAAGGTCGCTTCCTGGCCGGCGAATGCGCCAACGCAGAGGCCCGCTGTCGCCCCTTCGTCCAGAACGCCTGCCTGGATGGCACCGAGGACCGTGGCATAGCCCTGGGCGGAGACCACACAGTTTGAGTAGCTCGACGCATTCTTCAGCGTGATGAGATCGGCACGGCCATTCGTCCGGTCGAGCACATCGATTGCATAGGTGTCCTGGATCTCTGAGTCGAGAAGGCCAAGGTTTGCGTTGATCACGAAGGTCGAGGCCGGGTTCCAGATCGTCTCGAATTCAAGGCCCTTGAGTTTCGCATCAATGTTGAAGTTCGCCGAGGAACGATTGACGATCTGTGTGATCTGATAGCCTTCATAATCGTAATAGAAGGCCGTGGCGTTCAGCTGCACAGCGCCGTTGGCCAGCGTGTTCTTCGTCCCGACCTCATAGGAGTTGATGAACTCCGGATCGAAGGTCTGTGGGAAGTTGTCGGCGCCTGCCGGTTGTGGCGGGTTGATGCCGCCCCCCTTATAGCCGCGTGAATAGAAGCCATAGATCAGCGTATCGTCCGTGAAACTGGTCTGAGGCTGCCAGTCGAGACCGATACGTCCGGTGGTTTCCTCGAACGCGACATTGTAGCTGCCATCGCCAGCATTGTCGGCATCATTGCCCGGAATTGGCTGCGGCGACAGATTGGCCGTTGGCGACATTGTCGGCACGAACAGGGCAGTCGGGATATTGTCCTGCTCTTTCTTGTCGTCCGTATAACGAAGGCCAACAGTCAGCTGCAGATCGTCGGTCAGGTCGTAATAACCTTCACCGAAGACTGCGAAGGATTCCAGGCGGTAGGGTGACAGAGACCGGAAGTAGTTGCCGCCGAAACCGCTGAAATTGGTGATGGGCCCGACATCGGGGCCCGAGGTGTCAATCGGGACAGGCCCGCCGAATACCGACGCATCCGCGGCGAGGGCCTCGGCCTGCGCTTGCGGCACCCCTGCGCCCAGCGCTCCATGGAGCGTTGCGTTGTAGATGGCGTTGTTGAACTGGGTCAGACCCGTCAGCGTATTCGACAGCACGACATAGCCGGCGGTCGGATCATTGGGGTCAATGGCTTCGAAATCGACGCTGATGGCGCCGAGATTGAAGTTGAAACGTCCGTCGAAATCCGACTGCAGGCGAAGTTCGTGCGTCGTCTGTTCACTGCCGCCGCCTGAAATATCGAAGGTGCGGAAGACGTTGGAGGCCCCCAGCTGGGGATCGTCCACAACCCCACCCGGGAAGACGGCGTTATAGAGATCGGCCGTCGGGCTCAAGCCGGGGGGGACTGCTGAGAGATCGTTGAACGTCACGTTCGGCGCGATCTTGTTATAGTCCTCGACCGATACGGCTGTGGTTTCGCTATAGCTGCCGAGATAGGTGAGCAGCAGGGAGTCAGTGAGGTCGTATTCCGCTTTCCAGGTGAAGAGTTCCTGGTCGGCCTCGTAGGCCGGGTCGAAGGCGGATTCGATGGTGCGAAGATCCTTGATGAGCGGATCGGTGAACGCGTCGCCATTCAGAAGACCTGCGGCGATACCGAGGCCCCCGCCGAGTGTCCCCGCAGAGTTGACGCGGTCCAGGGACTGGCTGAGCGGCGCTTCCTGACAGCCCAGCGTCGTGTAGATCTGGTCAGCGCCGGAGATCGGGACACTGGAGAAGCTCGTCAGGAAGGGATCCTTGTCGCAGAGCTGCTTGCCGGAGCGAAGACGGGAATCGTCCTCTTCGAAATAGTCATAGGAGACCCAGCCACGCAGCCGGTCTGTCGGTTCAACGGCAAGCGTCGCGCGGATACCGTAGAGGTCCCGGTCATCGATATCATTGCCGGTAATGGTATTGTCGACATAGCCATCGCGCTGGAGCAGGGAGCCTGCGAGGCGCAAGGCTGCCTTATCGCCCAGTGGCACGTTCAGCATGCCTTTGGCCTTGAACGTATTGTAGTTACCATAGGTCAGGTTGAGATCGGCCTGGAACTCTTCGAATACGGGCTTCGCCGTAATGACGTTGATCACACCCCCGGTGGCGTTCCGGCCATAGAGCGTGCCCTGCGGACCGCGCAGCGTTTCGACGCGCTCCACATCGTAGAACTCGGCCTCGAAGAGGCGGTTGGCGGTCAGCGGCACGTCGTTCTGGTGGACGCCGACGCCGGCATCCCCTGACTGGGCGACGAGGTCTGCGCCGATGCCGCGAATCTTGAAGTTGTACGAGCCGCCGAAATTGGCTTTGGTGAAGGAGACGTTCGGAATGGAGCGGACGAGGTCCGGGCCGCCTGATAGCTGGAGCTTTTCGAGCGCTTCCTCATCGAAGGCCGAAACGGCGATTGGAACATCCTGAATCGATTCTTCGGTCTTCTGGGTCGTCACCAAGACGGTACCCAGCGTACGTCGGACTTCTACTTCACCGCCGTCTTCCTGCGCGATGGCCATCGGCGCCAGCAGGCCGAGCGCAATCGCCGAAGCGCCCGCCAGCATCAGATACTTTTCGGGTGTTTTCTTAATCATCTAACTCCTCCCGGATGGGCGGTCTTTTTTGACGGACCGTCCCACCTCATTTTGCGTTTCCTCATGGGCCAGCTTTTATTTTTGGCTGTGCCCCGCCGGTCAGTTGATCGACACGTGTGACAATTTGTCAACAGATTACTCGGCTCGCGGGAACTTGCCGTCGCGGCGTGTTTTTTTGGTAACTAGTTGCTGACGCAGAGGAAGGATTGGCTTGGAGCTGCCCCCCGGCTCTGCTAATGGCGCGGGTTATGAGCACTTCCTCTTCAGCGCTGGTTCTCTTTTCAGGCGGACAGGATTCCACAACCTGTCTGGCCTCGGCGCTCAAGCGCTATCGCCATGTCGAGACGATTGGTTTCGATTATGGCCAGCGTCACAGGGTGGAGCTTGACGCCCGCGAAGATGTCCTAGCCGCGATCCGTCAGAATTTTCCGCAATGGGCCGAGCGTCTTGGTGAAGACCATCTGATCGATCTCGGCGTGCTTGGGCAGATCAGCGAAACCTCCCTGACGCGTGAGACCGAGATCACCGAAGACGAGGATGGCTTGCCCTCCACCTTTGTGCCGGGCCGCAACCTCGTTTTCCTGACCCTGGCGGCCGCCCTGGCCTGGCGGCGGGGGATCAGCGTCATTATCGGCGGTATGTGTGAAACCGATTATTCCGGCTATCCCGACTGCCGGCGCGACACGATAGATGCCCAGCAGAAGGCGCTGTCGCTCGGTATGGACCGTCAGTTCACGCTGAAGACCCCGCTCATGTGGCTGGACAAGTCAGAGACCTGGCAGCTGGCCTGGGATATTGGCGGCGACGCGCTGGTCGATCTTATCGTGGAGAAGACCCATAGCTGCTATGTGGGCGATCACCGCACGCGCCATGACTGGGGCTATGGCTGCGGCAAGTGTCCGGCCTGTGAGCTGCGTGCGAAAGGCTATCGCAAGTGGCGGGAGCGCCAGGGGTGAAAACCTATTCGGTGAAGGAAGCCTACGTGACCCTGCAGGGCGAGGGGGCGCAGACAGGCCGTGCGGCGGTGTTCCTGCGCTTTGCCGGCTGTAATCTCTGGACCGGTCTGGAACGCGACCGGCCGCGCGCCGTCTGCCAGTTCTGCGATACCGATTTCGTTGGCACCGACGGCGAGAATGGCGGCAAGTTCAAGGGCGCCGAGGCGCTGGCCGATCATGTCGCTTTGGTCTGGCGCGAGACGTCCGGCGATACGGGGCAAAAGGGCTATGTGGTCTGCACAGGCGGCGAACCGCTGCTACAGCTCGATGAGGAAGCCATTGCTGCGCTGCATGCCCGCGGCTTCGACGTGGGGGTGGAGACGAATGGCACCTTGCCAGCGCCCGAAAGCCTGGACTGGGTATGCGTGTCGCCAAAGGCCAATGCAGAGGTGGTGCAGACGCGCGGCAATGAGCTGAAGCTGGTCTACCCGCAGGATGAGCCGGAAGCCCAGCCGGAACGCTATGCTGCGCTGCAGTTCGACCACTTCTTCCTTCAGCCCAAAGATGATAACAGGCAGGCCGATAACATTGCCGCAGCGGCGGCCTACTGCATGAAGCATCCGGAATGGCGACTGAGCTTACAAACCCACAAACTGATCGGGCTGCCCTGAGCCCGTCGGGCGAAGTGTTCGAGATCTCGAAGGCAGTGACCTTTGAGGCGGCACATTTCATGGGCGGTAAGCCCGAGGGTCACCCCTATCGCAATATGCACGGCCACTCCTTCCGTCTCGAAGCTGCTGTGAAGGGCAAGGTGAAGCCTGGCGAGGAGTGGGTTGAGGATTTCAGCAAGCTGACCGCGGCACTGAAAGCGGCGGCCGAAAAGCTCGACCACTCGCTGCTGAATGAGATCGACGGCCTATCGGTGCCCACGCTTGAGCGTATCTGCCTGTGGGCGGCGCGCGAAATCGGGGCCGAGCTTCCAGGCCTCAGACGGGTGACGCTGTCGCGCCCCAGCCTGAATGAGAGCTGCACGCTCGAGCTTTCCGGCCAGTAAGACCGGGCGCTGCTGTCCCGTCAGTTGATGAGTTCGTCAGCGAATTTCTGCGCGAAACGCCGCGACGCGCGTCTCGCATCGCTCCAGACGCCGGCGGCATTCACATCGCGAATGTCTGTTTCGAACCAGCCATATTCCAGCTCACCGATCGGTGTGCCGGACGTGTCATAGGCAATGCCATGAAGGTCCATACCGCCGATGGATTTTGAGCGTAGCATGTCGAGGCCCGGCCTCTCGCTCAGCTGTTCCATGGTCGGGCGGTTCGGCTTTGCGTCCAGGATCGTCACGGTCACACGTGCCGGGTCGATGTTGGCCTTGCCAAGCTCGCGTTCGAGATCGCTTCGGATGTCTTCCTGAAGCTTGTCACCTTCCTTGACGCCGTAATCGTCCTGGAGTTTTTCCTGAAATTCCGGCGAATAGGTGATCTCGATGTCTGCGGCTGCAGCAATCGGGGCGAGTGTCATGGCTGCTAGGGCTAGAAATGCGGTTTTCATGAGCTGACCTCCTTTGAAGGACACGCGGACTATAGCAGACAAACGCAGCGGATGTAGATGCCGTTGCGCAAAAAGCTGCCGCCCGGAAAGGGGCGGCAACCTGGAGGGTGTCTAGATCGTATCCACGAGAACGATTTCGGCGTCCGAAACGCCAGTGATCGTGATCTTCTCCGGTCCGGTAATGGCGACGCCATCACGTGCATTCAGCCGGTCGGTGCGATTGATGTCGACTGAGCCGGTTGCAAGGACGAGATAGCCATGACGTCCGGCGCTGACGCTGTATTCCAGTGTCTCTCCGGCCTTCACCGTGGCCCCCAGCACCTTGGCGTCCTGGCGGATCGGCAGGGCGTTATCGGCCTTGTCACCGCTGGCAAGGGTTGCCCATGTGCCTGAGCGGTCGGCCTTGGGAAATTTGCGCGCGCCCCAGCCGGGTGCGCCGCCCGCTTCGGCCGGCTCAATCCATATCTGGAAGAGCGTGGTTTCATCGTCCTCTGCATTCCATTCGGAATGCTGGACGCCGCGCCCGGCGCTCATGACCTGCACGTCGCCGGCTTCGGTCCGACCCTTATTACCCATGGAGTCCTGGTGGGTGATCGCACCAGAACGGACATAGGTGATGATTTCCATGTCGCGATGGCCATGCGGCGGAAAGCCCGTGTGCGGGCGCACCTTGTCGTCATTCCACACGCGCAGCTTGCCATGGCCCATGCGGGATGGGTCGTAATATTGCGAGAAAGAGAAATGATAATGGGCGTCGAGCCACTCATTCCTGAATGTACCGAGCCCGTCGAAACGTCTGATGTCGATCATGGGATGTCTCCGGTTTTATGTTCCGGACAAAGAAATGGCGCGGCATCGCTGCCGCGCCAATGGTATGCTGGGCACATGACTTATGCAGCGCGTGAATGAATGCGCTGCCCGGCCCGGAGCCCTAGATCGGTTCGTAGGGGAAGACCGTCGTCGTCGCCCCGAGATCCATGAAGCTGCCCTTCATCGAAGGCAGGCCCTGCTCCAGAAGGGTTTCCGGCGTCCAGCCTTCAAGACGTGCCACCGATTTCACCGGGCGCGGCTGGTCAAACAGGATGACCTCATTGCCGCGAACCGAGAAAATCTGGCCGGAGACGTCCTTGGCCTTGTCGGCGCAAAGGGTCACGGCGAGCTGGGCGACCTGATCGGCGCGCATGCCATTCTTCATGCGCTCGACGCGTTCCTTGCCGGCTTCGTCCTTGACCGGAATGGAGGCGATCATGCGTGTCCAGGCGAACGGCGCGATGACGTTGGAGCGGACATTCTTGCGCTCGCCTTCCATGGCGATGATGCGCGACAGGCTGGCAATGCCGAGCTTGGCGGCGCCGTAGTTCGCCTGGCCGATATTGCCGATGAGGCCGGTGGTGGACGTGAAGAGGACGTAGGAGCCGTCTTCCTGGTCGCGGAAATGGTTCACAGACGCGCGGGTCACATTGAACGAGCCGTGGAGGTGGACGTCGATGACGGCCTTCCAGTCGTCCTCGGACATCTTGTGGAACATGCCATCGCGCAGGATGCCGGCCGGGTTCATGATGCCGTGCAGGCCGCCAAACTCATCCTTGGCCTGTTCGATCATGCCTTCGACGGCCTTGTAGTCGGTCACGCTGTCGGAGTTGGAGACCGCTTCGCCGCCAGCAGCGCGGATTTCCTGCGCCACTTTTTCAGCAGGGCCAGCATCGCCAGCGTCATCGCCTGTAAGCGTGCCGCCAAGATCGTTGACGACGACTTTCGCGCCTTCTTTTGCCGCCAGCAGCGCGCATTCCTTGCCGATGCCGTTGCCGCCACCGGTGACCAGGATCACTTTTCCGTCGAGAACGCCCATGGATTTTCCTCCTCAATCGCATTGTTCAAAAGGGTTGGAACCGTTCCAACACCTTCAGATAGGGATTGGCAAGACGCCTCGTCGCGGGACCTATTGCCGCCGCAGAGGAAAACCTTCAGGGGTGCAGCGGCGATATCTCCGGAGAGAACGCCTATTCTGCCGCTGTATGCGCGGTGTCGTGGCTGGCGAGTAGATGGCGTTTGGCGCGCTCGCCTTTCCAGGCAAAATTCCAGGGCAGGCCGAGACGGATCGCGGCGTCCGCGGGTGGGCTGCCTTTGACGGGGGTGTGTTCAGCGGCGCGGCCTATCGTTTTTATCGCCATGGCGGAGAGGGGATTGAGATCATATTCCCGGCCAAGTTCAAGGCGCACCCTCACGGATGGAGGCAGAATCGAAACCGAGGCGTTTGCGAGGGCGCGGTGCAGGGCCTTGGGCACATTCCGCGCCGCCTGACCGGATTTTATGATGTCCAGAAACTCGGTATTTATGGGGTGCGCTTCAAACCGGGGCAGAAGCGACGCCAGCATGGCGTCGAAGTCTTCGGGTTTGCGGAGCGGGGTCTCGACGCCATAGAGTTTCGCGATCTCGACGCCTTCCTCATAGAAGCGGCATTTTTCTTCATAGGAGAGCGGTTTCACGAAGCGGTCATAAGCGGTCAGGAAACCATAGCTTGCCGTGGCGCTGACCCAGTCGAGCAGGTCAACGTCGAGCGCTTCATAGTATTCGCCGGACGGGGTCTCGCCTTTCACGCGGGCGTGCATGTTGGTGACACCCTGAATGACACGGCGGGCGGCGCTGGCGGGGCCATAGACCCCCACCATGGCCGCCATACCGGTGCGCTGGGACCGCCCGATCGGGTCGGTTTTGAAAACCGAATGGTCCCAGACACCAGAGCGGATGCGTGCATCGGCAAACTCGAGCAGCACAGCCGCGACGCCGCCAACGGCAAGGGCAACCGGGTTCTTGAAAACCCGCCAGGAGACCGAATCCGGGGCGGCGTAGGCGGCTTCACCTTCAGGGGTGGTGAAATCGACCTTCCAGCCGAGATAGGATTTCAGCTTCTGCATAGGTCTGTCCTTCCGGCAATCGGCACCGTTCAAAAAAAGTAGAACGCGTACTAAAAATAATCACCGGAAGGCTCAGCCTCAAGCTATCACTTCTGAGCGGTACCCTGCGATTTTCGCGATGCTGGAATCGGCTTCCTGGATGATGCGTTCGACGATGTCTTTCACCGGAAGGACATCCTTTACGCCGCCAGCCGACTGGCCCATGGCGAAGCAGGAGGTATCCGGGTTGAGCTTTGCTTCGTCCGTAATGCCGCCAATGCCGCCGATAACGCCGGTCTGGTTGGAGTGGATCGCCTGTTGCGGGAAGGGCTGGATGTCTTCCGGGCGGCTTTCCCAGTCCTTGATATATTCATTTGTGCGGCAGCGCATGGGCTTGCCGGAATAGCAGCGGGTGCGGGTGGTATCGGTGTCGCCGGCGCCGATAATGGTCTGTTTGTAAAGATTGGCGGCGTGAGCTTCCTCGGAGGCGATGAAGCGGGTGCCCATCCAGACGCCGACAGCGCCAAGCGCCAGCGAGGCGGCAAGGCCGCGGCCATCATAGATGCCGCCAGCCGCAATGACCGGAATGTTCACCGCTTCGACGGCCTGCGCGACAAGCGGCATGGTGCCGACAAGACCGGTATGCCCGCCACCTTCGCCGCCCTGCAGGATGACGGCATCACAGCCGGCCTGCTCGGCCTTGATGGCATGCTTCACCGCGCCGCCAACGACCATGACCTTCACGCCGGCCTTTTTCAGCTTTTCCATGATCGGCATGGGCACGCCGAGGCCCGCTACAAAGCTGTCTGCGCCGCCATTGATGATAACATCGACGGATTCCTCGAGGCTTTCGGGGCTGGCGGCAAGCAGGTCGACGCCGAAAGGCTTGTCGGTGAGTTCGCGCACACGCGCCATCTGCTTTTCGATGAAGTCCGGTGTCGTCCCCGCCATACCAAGGACGCCATAGCCCCCTGCATTGGACATGGCAGCGGCAAGTTCGGCATAGGACACCCCGCCCATGCCAGCCAGCATGATCGGGTATTTAACGCCGAGAAAATCGCAAAGCGGTGTGTGAAGGCTCATTATCTTTTCTCCCAGAAAGTGCAGACCCATCAATGGCGGGTCGCGCCAATTTGTGAAGTCGTCCCGCCACGGCAGGCGAGAGTGTTAACGCCAGTGTCCGGAACCAATCGCCGTTTCACCGATTATTTACACAGATTAACACGAGCAGACCCGGCCTCACGGCCGAAGGAGTTTAGAATGAACTTCAAGATCGTACTTCTCGCCGCGTCCGCACTTCTCATGGGGGCCTGCGGCGGTCCGGAGCAAGATGTGAGCGAAGAAGTTGGTCAGGCCTCGTCAACGCCGGATTATGTCCACGGTGAGCAGAGTGAGAATACTGACGGCGCGGACATGATCGAAGGCGATGGGTCGGAGGTGCCAAACGATAACGACATTATCGATACCCGCCAGGATACCGGTCCCGCTAATATGGACAGCGAAGGCGCTATCCCAACGCCGGAAGATAATCTGGATACCGGTGAGACGATGCCGGAGCAGGATGGTTCGCCCGAAACAATGGACGAAACCACCCCGCAATAAGGCCTAGAAGATGGCGTAGCCGCCATCGATCAGGAATGTATCGCCTGAGTGATATGAAGATGCATCCGAGGCCAGATAGACCGCGACACCGCCAAAATCCTTCGGCTCGCCCCAGCGGCGGGCCGGAACGCGTGAAATAACCTTGGTCTGGAAGACCTCGGTATTTTGCGCGCTCTCCGTCATGTCGGTGGCGATCCAGCCCGGCAGGATGGCATTGGCGCGGATGCCATAGCGCGCGGTTTCGACAGCGATGCCTTTCAACATGGAAATGAGACCGCCCTTGGTGGCCGCATAGGCCTGATTGCGCGCGGCGCCTTCAATGGCCGCCAGCGAAGCAACGCCCACGAGCGAGCCGCCCGGATCGCCCGCCTTGGCGCGTTCAGTAATATGTTTGGTTGCTTCGCGCAGCGTCCAGAATGCGCCGTCCAGATTGACGGCCATATTCTTGTTCCAGGTCTCGGTGTCCATCTCGGCAAAGC
This sequence comes from uncultured Henriciella sp., assembly GCF_964005855.1. Lineage (NCBI taxonomy): Bacteria > Pseudomonadati > Pseudomonadota > Alphaproteobacteria > Hyphomonadales > Hyphomonadaceae > Henriciella > uncultured Henriciella sp. The sequence continues at coordinate 32,403 of NZ_CAXFSW010000016.1, read as the reverse complement.
TGGACGCGCCGAACCCGACCCCTGCATTTGCGATACAGGTGTCGACGCGGCCGAAAGCGTCGACAGTGGCCTTCATGGCATCAACCACCGCCTTTTCATCGGAAACATCGACGCTCCACGCTTTCACGTCGCCGGCGCCAAGTTTCGACAGCGCTTCGACGGCTTCCTTGTTGGCGGCATCCTTGCGGCCCCAGATGGCGACATGAGCGTTCGAGGCGGCAAGCGCCTCTGCCATCCCGTAGCCAATGCCACGATTGCCGCCCGTGACGAGGGCCACTTTTCCTTTGAGGTCAAACGGTGCGTAGGCCATGAATAATCTCCCTTGGTGTTCGCGGGCATAAAGATGAATGCGCTCGTCGATTTCAATCATGACGAAGGGGAAGGGGCGAGCCGTTTTCAGCGTGCGCGGAAGGATATTCCTGCCTGAGCCAGTGGCCCGCGGCCCGGTAGAACGAGGCGCAGTTCTTCTTTCTCACGATCAATCTGAAGCCGGAAAGCCTTCAGAATATCGATACCGAGCACCATGACGGGCACGTTTTCGAGTCCCAGCATCTCCAAGAATTCAGGATTCGAAACGACAACGTCAAACCTGTCCAGCTTGACGCTGCCAAGTTCAAACCGTCTGCTGTGGAGCACAGTGATGGAGGTGGCGTTGCCCGTTGCGCCTATGAGTTCTATCGACCGGATCGCGTCGCTGGATCTGGCCGCGCCTTGGGCAAAAGCTGAGTTGACGTAGCTCAGGCTGGCGCCGGTATCGACAAGGGCAAGTCCCTCAACGCCATTGACGCGAACCTTCACAAAGGGAAGCCCCCCATGACGCTCTATGGGGAGGCGTTCCACATGGGCCCCGCGGATGCTTGCGGGCGCACGGTCATACATCAGAAGGCGATGGCGCTCGAAATCGAAATCAAGCGTACGGTAGGGCAGGGCGCTGGCGGGGAACACATTGCCTGTCGATGGAAACCTGACCTTCGAATTGTAGGCAGCGCGCAGCTCTTCCAGCTCGAATGTACCAAGTGCAAGCTGGCCAATCTGGACGAGCGGAAATGTACGCACCTCTCCGAGGCCGACAATATCGATAAGTTCCGGCACCTCGGGCAGATAAATCGCGGCGGCGTTGGCTGTTTCACGATCCAGTATGGGAAATGTTGCGGCCGTGTCGAGTATGGCCAGCGAGGTACGATCATTTACATGGACGGTGACGACGAGGTGTCCTGTATCCGTAATCTCGAATTGGACCTCGTCGCTTCCGGACGCGATTGCTGGAGCCTGTAAGGTGAGGCTCATTGCCAAAGCAGCCAGCCATTTGCGGGCGCGTGTCACTGACTTTTCCTCCACGCGCTCTTAATGGCGCGTTCGCGGGATAATGCCATCAAATTCCAGTTTGCGGAAGGGCGCCGACCAGGCGGGCCCCTTCCAGTATGATGCGCCGGGTTTCGTTCCAGAGGTCCAGTGTCTCGATCTCGGGAAGAGGGAAGAAGCGGGCCTCGGCCGCATCGTCGCCCGCGACCGGCTCTCCCCCGGTCCAGACTGCCGCAAAATCGCAGAGTACATAATGACGCGTGATCAGCGTGCCGGCGCGATTGGTGACAATGGCGTCGACGACATCGACAAGGCCTGCAATGCGAGCGGTGACGCCGGTTTCTTCCTTCAGTTCCCGCAGGGCGGCATCGCGCGCCGTCTCACCCGGTTCGATCCGACCGCCGGGAAGTGACCATTCGCCTGTCATGGGCGGGGTGCCCCGGCGGATGAGCAGCACCTGGTCAGACTTGATGCAGACAACACCTGCGGCTGGCTGTGGCCTTAGTCCATCGACGGGTTGAGGTTTTGGTGGGGTCGAATTCATTGTGTTCAGGCCTGCGTCAGACTAGCGAGATATCAAGAGGAGCTTCTATGGCGCGATCCCCTGCAAAGGCAAAACCCGTCAGCCTTGCCCTGCAGGGCGGTGGGGCACACGGCGCGTTCACATGGGGCGTGCTTGAGCGGCTAAGCGAGTGCGAAACGCTGGATATCCAGGCGATCACAGCGACCTCAGCCGGCGCGATGAATGCGGCTGCCTATCTGTCGGGGCTGGCGACTGGAGGCCGGCAAGGCGGCAGGGAGGCCCTCGAGGCGTTCTGGAAAGCCGTCTCTAGCAAGGGCGCGGTCTTCAACAGCCTGCCGTCAAAGTCGGGCGCTGCCGATTTCCTGCCGTCCAATCCGTTCACAGCCTGGAGCCCGCATAGTTTCGCATCGGCAATGTCAGCCTTTTTGAGCCCCTATGATCTCAACCCCTTCGACCTCAATCCACTGAAGGATGCTGTCACACGCACGATTGATTTCGAGGCTGTGCGGCGCTCAGGCGTGCAGCTTTTTATTGCTGCGACCAATGTCGAGACGGGCCGGGTGCGCATCTTCCGCGATGAGGACGTCACGATCGATGCCGTCCTTGCCTCGGCCTGCCTGCCGCAGACTTTCAAGGCGGTGGAGATCGAGGGCACGCCCTATTGGGACGGGGGGTATCTCGGCAACCCGTCCCTGTTCCCGCTTTTCTATGCCAAGGCGCCGAATGACATTGTTCTGGTGACTTTAAATCCCATCCGGCGCGATGGCACGCCCCGGACCGCCGGGGAGATACAGGACCGGCTGAACGAGATTACCTTCAATGCCTCGCTTATGGGGGAGCTTCGCTCAATCGCCTTTGTCCAGAAACTCCTCAATGAAAGCCTGCTCAACAAGGCGGTCCGCAGCCAGTATCGCAATCTCAATATCCACGCGATCCGCGGCGGCGAGGTTCTGCGTGATCTCGGGCTTGAGACGAAATACGATACCAGCTGGCGTTTCCTGAATGACTTGCGTGAAAAGGGCCGTGCCGACGCCGAGAACTGGCTGGAGGCGTGTCACGGCAGTGTCGGTAAATGTTCAAGCATCGATATTCACGAGGCATTTCTGGACGTCTAGATGCTGGCCAGTTTCAGCATGGTAAGGCGTGCCTTGCCGGCCTCGCGCGTGTCCACAATGTCGAAGCCGTCATGCTCGAAGCTTTCCTTGGCGTCGGTCTCGACCACGATCAGCGCGTCCGGATCCAGCCAGTTGCCGCCGGTGAGGGTTTTGAGACAGGGCGCCACAAGATCCTTGAAATAGGGCGGGTCCATGAAGGCGATGGTGAATGGCGCGCCGACGCCTGCGGGTTTGGGGCCGAGGTCGGTCGCGCTGCGGCGGTGAATGCGCGTATTCCCGAAAAGCTGGAAGCTCTCGATATTGTTGCGGATCGTCCCGCGCGCGGCGCTGTCGGTTTCGACGAACAGGCAGAAGGCGGCCCCGCGTGACATGGCTTCGAAGCCAAGCGCGCCCGAGCCTGCGAAAAGGTCGATGATGCGGGCGCCTTCAAGCTCCGGCGCCCAGGCGGCGTGGGCCAGCACGTTGAACAGGCTCTCGCGTGCCCTGTCCGAAGTGGGGCGGGTATCGCGGCCGGCTGGCGCGGCGATGGCCTGCCCTTTGAATTTTCCAGATATGATCCGCATGGCTGTGGCGCTTAGCACCATGCGGGGGTGGCGAAAAGCGGGAGCGGCTGTATGAGCGACACATGAAGACAGACACCGATCATATGGCGCGGGCGATGGAACTGGCGCGCGAGGCAGCCTCCGCCGGCGAGGTGCCAGTAGGGGCGGTGGTCGTTCAGCCTGAGACCGGGGAAGTTATCGCAGAAGGGCGCAATGGCCCGATCGGTATTCATGACCCGACCGCGCATGCCGAGATCGTGGCGATCCGGCAAGCTGGCATGAGCCGGCGCAATTACCGCCTCACGGGGCTTACGCTTTATGTGACGCTTGAACCCTGTGCCATGTGCGCGGGGGCGATTTCCTTCGCCCGGATTGGCCGGCTGGTCTTTGCAGCGGAGGATCCCAAAGGGGGCGGCGTGATACATGGGCCGCGCTTCTTCGATCAGCCGACCTGCCACTGGCGCCCGGAAGTCTGTCAGGACCGCTCACACGCTGACGAGGCGGGCCAGCTTTTGAGGGATTTTTTTCGGTCGCGGCGCGGTTAAGAGCGGGTGTTCGGCCGCCGCAGCGCCCTGCGATGGATGCTCCGTTTAGGGACATAAACACGGCGCTGGAAATGTGTTGCAAATAAGGCGCCTGGCTGCTTTTAACCTTTTGAAAATAATAAATTAAATTACAGAAAGTGATGCTTGTTTGCCACACGTGCAGCCGGGTGTCTGAAGTGCAGGAACGCCTCTCAAATGCCGTCGTTTCCTTCTCCGTTCCGGACATGAACCGGAGCGTAGAGTTATAAAACGAAGGAAACCTCCCATGTTGAAGACCATGCTTATTGGCACCGCTGCAGCAGGTGCAATGATCGCCGCAGCCGGATCCGCTTCGGCACAAGCCTACTCCGAGGACCAGGGCTTCTATCTGCAAGGTGGCTATAGCTATCTCGACATCCAGCCGGATGGTGCCGATAGCGGCGTCGATACCGATGCCATCACGGCGCGGGCCGGTTATCAGTTCAATGACTGGTTCAGCCTTGAATCCGACATCACCACCGGCGTCGATGACGGTGAGTTCGACTATAATGTCGATGAGGACGAGTTCGATCTCGACGACAATAATGACGGCGACTTCAACGACTTGATCGCCGGGTCGGGCGATATCGGTCTCAACTATCTCGTCGGCATCTATGGCAAGGCGGAAGTGCCGGTCACCGAACGCCTCGATGCGTTTGGCCGCGCGGGCTATGCCTTCATCGACCTTGATGCCGAAGTCCAGACGCCGGGCGGCACGACGCTCGCCACGATCGAGGACTCAGAAGACGGCGCAGCGCTTGGCGGCGGTCTCGAATATGCCCTGACCGACAACTGGAACCTGCGTGGCGAATATACCTGGTATGGCTTTGGCAATACCGACACCCATGCGGCGATGTTCTCGGCTGGCTACAAGTTCTAGTCCGCTGCGATTGCCATAAAGGCAGGAAGCGCCGGCACCCTTTAGGTGCCGGCGTTTTCGTGTGCGCTAGAGTAAGCCGGCGGCGCGTGCCAGGTAGACGAGGCCGATGCCCGTTACCAGCCAGCGCATCCAGCGTTTGAAGTTCACGTCGCTCATCTGCTCCAGAACGAGGCCCCCAAGCCACGTGCCGCTCATCGAAAGGGGGATGGCGAGGGCGAAAAGCCAGAGCGGCGGTATGTCGATGTTGCCGGTGGCGGCAAGAACAGGGAGGCTCCAGAAGGCAATCTTTACGAGGTGGGCCAGCACCTGGGTGACCGCTTTCGTGCCAACAATGGTTTGCCGCGTCATATCGGTGCGCACAAAGAACAGATCGAGCAGCGGGCCTGCGACCCCGGCCAGCGTATTCAGTGCCTGCACGATGAAGCCTGCGACCTCGGCCTGGCCGCGCTTCTGGATGTCGAGATCCACAACGGTGCGCGGGACCCAGACCATGAGAGGGGTGAGGCCCAGGAGCAGGTAGACGATGGTCTTGTCCGGGCGCCAGGCAAGCAGAACAAGAAGAAGCACGGCGCCGAAGGACCCGGCCGCGTAGCGCGCGAAGATGGTCCAGTCGATATGGCCGCGCAGCAGCCAGGCCCGCCAGCCATTCGAGATCATCTGTATGGCCCCGTGCACGATCATGGCACTCGCCACGGGCAGGATCGCGGTGAGCACGCCCATGAGAATGAGCCCGCCCGCCATACCGAAGATGCCGGAGATGAAAGCTGTCACCAGCGTGGCAAAAAGAATGATGAGACCGCTGACCCAGCTCATGTTTGCGGGCTTAGGCCGATTGTCGGCTTTTCGCCAGCCTTTTGCCTGGTCGGCCCTTCCCTACAGGGGCGCGGTCGCCTAGGGCCATTACATGGCAGACGATAGCGAACTCCCTAAAACAAACGGCCCATGGACGGTGCGCAGCACGGACGTTTCCTATGAGAATCCGTGGATCCGGGTTGAAACGAGTGCGGTCACCCATCCAGACGGCAGTGACGGCATCTATGGCGTCGTGCGATATGCCAATCGTGCGATAGGCGTGCTGCCCATCGACGGCACAGGCCATACCTGGCTCGTCGGGCAGCACCGGTTTCCATTTGACGCCTATAGCTGGGAACTGCCTGAAGGCGGCGGGCCGATGGCGGACGCTCCACTGGATGCGGCGAGGCGGGAACTGGCTGAAGAGACCGGCCTTACCGCAGAGAACTGGCATGAGGTCGGGCGCTGGCACCTCTCGAATTCGGTGAGTGACGAGAAGGCCATTGGCTATATCGCCTGGGGGCTGACCGAAGGCGAGGCGCATCCTGAGCCCTCTGAAGAGCTGTCGATCCGGCGGGTGTCTTTTGCGGAGCTGGTGACGATGTGTCTTGAAGGAGAGATTAGTGACGGGTTCACGCACCTCATCGTGTTCGCGGCGCTGGGGCGGGCGCAAAGGGGCGAGCTTCCCGATGTTGTGGCCCGGCTGCTGGAGGCCTAGACTGAAGGCCAGCTGCGTGCATCCAGCTTTCCAAACGAAGGCCCCTGCCGGGGTAACAACGGCAAGGGCCTTCTATCCTGTCCAGGATGTCTCGTGTGTGAGTGAGATTAATCCCGGGACCAGGAATAATGATAGGTGTTGGCGCGGTTCTCAGCGAACCGGGTCTTTTCCCGTTCAGTCAGCCGAGGGTTGTCTTCGACGAAACTGACAACGTCCGCATCCTGCAGGCGGCTGTGAGGGCCGCTTACGCAGAGCGCGCGATAGGTCTCGCCTTTCCCGCTGGTGAAGCTGATGAGGGTGGGGGTGGTGAGGTCCGGCTCACGCTCCTCACACTGGTCGGCCATTTCCTCGATGATGTCGCCGGCAAGTTCGAGGTCTTCCTCAAGGTTGTTCTCGAACGCCGCTTCGATGCGCAGCTCCATCTGCTCCGCAAGCGCTTCCATACGGGCTGCGCGCGATTCCACTTGCGCCTCGATCCGTTCCTCAAGGGCGTCTTGCATGGCGTCGGCGCGATCTTCTGCATGGTCGACGAGAGCCTCAATCTCGTCCATCTGCAGGCTGAAGGAGCCTTCGCCGACTTTCGAGAGATTGATTTCGTGACCCGGAATGATGAGCTTGACGCCGCTGTCCGTCTCCACGGTTTCGATGCCGAACTTTTCGAGGTCCGAGGCGGTCAGGTCGAGATCGAGCGTCAGACCGCTGAGGTCGATGACCCCATTCATGTCACCGAGGTCTTCCAGGGCGCTCAGCTGGCCGAGCACGTGGAGGCCTTCCAGTTCCTTCATCTCCTCAAACTCGCCCATGCCGCTCATTTCCAGAGACAGTTTCTCAATCTCTTCCTCCAGGTCCGAGAGGTCGAGTGAATCGAGCTTTTCAAGGCGCGGCTCCAGCTTCTCAAACGGATCGCTGAGCACGACGAACTGGCGCTCGGTCTCATCGTCACTGTAGCTGGTGGTATGGCTGTAGCTATAGCTGTGGGAACTGCTCTCTGTGTGCCGGGCGCCGCCAGCGAGTTCCTCTTCGGAGGTTTGCAGGGGCGCGGCCGAGGCTGCGCAGGAAGCGGTGACGACAATTGCGGCGGAGCCGAGCGTGATGGCCAGTGTCGAGCCGAGCAGACGGCGGCGGAGCGTAGGGGCGGAGTTCTGCATCAGTATCAGTCTTTCTTTTATCGGATGCGTCAGGGTGAGATTGGCGCCGCGAAAGGCGCCATCGGCCGGACCCGCAAGGCGCGCTGCCTTGACGAGGGTCTGGCCATAGGAGAACGCCGATGATGTTCCCGCCCGAAGCACATCGGCGTCACAAGCTGCCTCCTGATCCACGCGGAAAGCCCGCATGGCGAGGTGAGCCAGTGGGTTGAACCACTGCAGGGCCAGCACAAGCTGGGCGGCCTGCAGGGCAAGAAGGTCATTGCGCTTTACGTGCATGAGCTCGTGGGTGAGCGCGTCGCGCCGTTCGCGCGGTGTGTAGTCATCTTCAAACCATGCCGGCAGAAGGATGGTGGGTCTGGCGAGGCCGGTGACCAGAGGGCTGCCGCTGAGGAGACTGGTGCGCACATCGAAAGCGCGTCTCACACCTAGCTCGCCAGCGATCTGATCTGCGAGCGAGGTGACCTCCTGCGAGGCTGCATCGGAATCGCCGGCAATCAGGCGGTGAAAGACGGTCTGCCTGCGCCAGGCGACGCCCAGCATGAGCAGCATCCCGGCAATCCAGACGGGGAGGATAATGTGAGGGAGCACGCCGGTGACCGCATCGAGCAGGCCAGGATCTGCGAGGTCCGGCTGCGCTGGTGAGACTGGCATTGCAGGCGGCGCGGGCGGAACCTCCGCAATCTGCGCGCTATAGCCTGAGCTGGCGGTCTGGAGAGAGACGGCCTCGGGACGGTGGTGCAGTTCCATGACTGTGGGTGCGGTTGCTGCGGGCTCCCCTGGGGCCAGCAGGCCGAAGAGCGACCAGTTGGAAGGCAGCGGAGGCATGAAAAGGCGGGCGACAGGCGCAAGCCAGAGTGCGTAGGCGGCTTTCGCACCGAACTGGCGGGCGAATGGCCGGCGCACGAGCAGGACAAGGCCAAAAAGCACCCCGACGGCCAGACTTGTCTGGAGACTGGTGAGGATCAGTGGGTGAAAATCGTTAAGAACGCTCATTTCTTCAGCTCCCCCAGAAGCGCTTCAAGTTCGGCGATATCTTCTTCGCTAAGGCCCTTGCCATCAGCCAGATGTGCCACGAGCGGGGCCGCACGCCCGCCAAACATTCGGTCCACGAACTGGCGCGCCTCCTTGCGGCGATAGTCGCCTCGCTTGACCAGCGGCCGGTAGAGATACCGGCGGCCTTCCGCCTCGGTCTCAAGCGCACCTTTTTCAACCAGACGGCCAAGCATCGTCTTGATGGTGCGGATATTCCAGTTCTTGTCCGAAGCTAGGACTTCCGCGATCTCGCTCGCGCCGAGTCCGGGCTGTTCCCAAAGCACATTCATGATTTCCAGTTCGGCAGGTGCGATCTGCATGGCGCGGCCTCTTTTGACTACGAGTGTAGTCGATAGATTCGATTACAGCTGTGGTCAATGGGGAAGTTGTAAAAATTCAAACGTCGTTATCCAGGGGCCGTTGGGAGTGGGATAAGCTTTTCCAGGGAAGCTCAAATTGGCTGCGCAGTATTCGTTTCTGCCGGGTGACGGCGCTTGCGAAGCACCCTATGGTCCCGCCATGTCAGACAATGAAGTCCTTGATAAAACGGATGAGCCAATAGTCGGCGCAAAAGAGATCGGCGCGCTGGCGCACCTCTATCGCGCCGAAGTCTACCGTTCCACCATCTGGCGCCAGCGTCTCGACATGACGACGAACTGGGCTGTGGTGTCCACCGGCATCGCGCTCTCCGTCAGTTTTGCCAGCGCTACCGCATCTCCGCTTCCCATTGTGCTGGTGGGAATGCTGACGGTCATGTTCCTCTTCCTGGAGGCCCGGCGGTATCGCTATTTCATGGTGTGGAAGTTCCGCGCGCGTCTTCTTGAGATGGCGGTGATGGTGCCGATCCTGCGGGGGCAGGGGGCGCAGATCCCGCAGGACAGGGGAACGGCGCTGTCTGACGACTATATTCATCCGCGCCATCGTATCTCGTCCTTCCGGGCGATGGGCCAGCGGTTGCGCCGCAACTATCTCTGGATATTCATTATCCAGTATGCGGCCTATCTCGCAAAAATCTGGATTCATCCGATTGAGGCGAGCTCCATCCAGCAGGCCCTGGAGCGCGCACATATCGGGGCGATTCCAGGCTGGCTTGCCGTCATTATGGGCACGCTTCTGCTTATCGCCTTTATCACCCTGACCCTCTGGGCGTGGGCGTTTCAGCGCGCCGACAAGACGCGGATGGCCGATTATCTCGATTCCGAGGCAGACGGCGTCTAGGCGGGATATTTTGCGCTGCAGCACAATTCGGGTTGCGCTTTGCCTGCGATCGCTTATCTGAGCACCCAGACGCCTCAGGCATCGATCATGAGACCGGACGGCCAGTCGGCCCCGGTCGCGCGACTTTCCTAAACCGATCGTTGCCTGACGAATTCAAGCCCTGATCAGCGCTCAACACATACCTCGAGCAGGATGCGCCTGCCCGTGGACACGTTTTAGCGCCTGCCTGCAGCCTTTGAAGGGTGCGGGCCGGGCAGATATTGAAAAGAGACATTCTTGACCGATTTCAAAGACCTCGGCCTTGCCGATCCCCTTCTTCGTGCCCTTTCGGCCGAAGGCTACACCGCCCCCACACCAATCCAGGCGCAGGTCATCCCTGCCATGATGGAAGGCCGGGACGTACTCGGTACCGCCCAGACGGGAACCGGCAAGACGGCGGCATTTGTGCTGCCCGTCCTGCATCGCCTCGCCAGCATGGGAACACGTCCGTCGCCGAAAACTTGCCGCGCGCTCATCCTGGCGCCGACAAGAGAGCTTGCGGCGCAGATCGAGGAGAGCGTGCGCACCTATGGCAAGCATTCCCACCTTTCGCAGACTGTGGTTGTTGGCGGATTGAAAATCTCCAAACAGATCCGCGCCCTCGAAAAAGGGGTCGATATTCTTGTCGCCACCCCGGGCCGCCTTCTGGACCTCAAGGCGCAGAATGCCGTTCGTTTCGACGATGTGCAGACAGTCGTCCTCGATGAGGCCGACCACATGATGGACATGGGCTTCCTGCCGCAGATCCGGAAAGTGCTGCAGCAGCTGCCCAAGACGCGCCAGACGGCACTGCTCTCAGCCACCATGCCGAAGGATATCCGCGCGCTGGCCGACCAGTTCCTGAAGGATCCGGTCAATGTTGCGGTGGCGCAGGTTTCCACACCGGTAGAGCGGATCGACCAGACGGTTCGATTTGTGCCGCATACGCAAAAGCGCGATGTGCTGACCGATATCCTGCGCGCCAAAGCGGTCGACAGCGCTATCGTTTTCACCCGTACCAAACGCGGGGCTGACCGTGTCGCCCGGCATCTGGAACAGGCCGGGCTCGCCTCGGCGGCCATCCATGGCAATAAGAGCCAGAACCAGCGCACCAAGGCGCTCGACGCCTTCAAGGCGCGCAAGCTTACCGTCCTGGTGGCAACGGATATCGCCGCACGTGGGATCGATATCGATCAGGTCAGCCATGTTGTGAACTATGAACTGCCTAATGTGCCGGAATCCTATGTCCACCGGATCGGCCGGACGGCCCGGGCCGGCGAGAGCGGGACGGCAATCACGCTTTGCGATGGTGAGGAGCGCAAGCTGCTACGCGATATCGAGAAGCTGATCGGCACAAAGATTCCGGTTGAGGGTGTGCAGCCTGAAGCGCCGGACAGCAGTGACGGCGAAAAGGGACGCAACTTTGATCCCGTCAAGGGCGCGGATCGCAAGCGTAAGCCGCGTTCGCGCAACCGGAATCGCAATCGCAGTGGCGGGGGCGGCGGTCAGCAGCGCCAGCAGCAACGCAGCGCCGGCTCTTGACCGCGCGGCGCTTTTGACATTTAACCCGCCGCTTCAGGACGGGATGGTGTGGCGCCGCCGTTGAAATCGTGAAGCTCGCAAGGGACGCTTCACCGGCCCACGTCGAAAAAGGAAGACTAGCATGTCACGTCGTCACTCGGCGAAGTACAAGATCGACCGCCGCGTCGGTGAAAATATCTGGGGCCGCCCCAAATCACCCGTCAACAAGCGTCCGACCAAGCCCGGTCAGCACGGCCAGGGCCGCCGTCAGAAGACGTCTGACTATGGCCTTCAGCTCATGGCGAAGCAGAAGCTGAAGTTCCACTATGGCGACATTACCGAAAAGCAGTTCCGCCGCACCTATGATGAGGCCAACCGCCTCAAGGGCAACACGGCAGAGAACCTGATCGGTCTGCTTGAGACCCGTCTCGACGCGTTCGTCTACCGTTCGAAATTCGTGCCGACCATTTTTGCGGCCCGCCAGTTCGTCAATCACGGCCACGTGAAAGTGAATGGCGTGAAAACCAATGTCGGCTCCTACCGTCTGAAAGCCGGCGATGTCGTTGAGATTCGCGAAAAGTCCCGCAACATCGCGCTCGTTCTGGAAGCCCTGGGTTCGCCCGAGCGTGACATTCCAGAATATATCGAGGTCGACCCGAAGGCCATGACGGCGACGCTGGTACGCGTGCCGGAACTGGTCGACGTGCCTTACCCGGTCAAGATGGAACCGGCGCAGGTGGTCGAGTTCTATTCGTCCTAAGCCTTTCTGGCACTTGAAGTTTCGATCAAGCCGCGCTCCTCTGGGCGCGGCTTTTTCTTTGCCTGTCCCCCCAAGGAGCCCCCGATGAGTACAGTTGAAATCGACGATGTTCGCGCCCGCTTCCTGGCCGCACCGGGCGACGCGTTTGACCTGTCCTCACGCGATAGCGATGACCGGGAGCTTTTTCCGGACAAGAAGCATGCACGAAAATCCCTGAAGACCGACGCTGCGGCCATCGATGAGCTTCAGGATCTTCTCTATGCGACCCAGGAGCGCGCGCTCCTTATCGTCCTTCAAGGCATGGATACGGCAGGCAAGAGCGGCGTCATCCGCCACGTCTTCGCTGAGACCTCACCGCTTGGCATGAAGGTGAAAGCCTTCAAGGCGCCCAGCAAGGACGAGCTGGCGCGTGATTACCTCTGGCGGGTGCATGAGGCGGTGCCGCCAAAGGGTTTCATCGGTATTTTCGACCGCTCGCACTATGAGGACGTGCTTGTTGCAAAGGTGCGAGAGCTGGCGCCAGCAGATATGGTTGAACAGCGCTATGAACAGATCAACCAGTTCGAAAAGCTGCTGACCGAGAACGGAGTCACCATCCTCAAATTCATGCTCCACCTTGGCCACGAAGAACAGGGGGAGCGTCTGAAGGAACGTATCACCGAGCCGCACAAACGCTGGAAGTTCAATCCCGGGGACCTCGATGACCGCAAGCTCTGGCCGGGATTCATGGCCGCCTATGAGACGATGGTGAACCGCTGCTCAACGCCCTGGGCACCGTGGTATGTCATTCCGGCCGACAGCCGGACGCGCCGCAACGCAGCCATTGCGAGGATCGTGCGTGGTGCGCTTGAAGACATGAAGCTCGACTGGCCGAATCCTGACCTCCGGCTTGAGGATTATGATTTCAGCTAAGCGGGCATGAAGAGGGCCCGCACATCGCTGTGCAGGCCCCTTGGGATTTTGCTACGGCAAGTAACCTAGCCGGTGACGCGAACCGAGCCGCCGCTCGATTTGTCGGTCGTCACATTGGCTGGCGCGCCCTTTACCCGCACGCTGCCGCCGCTGGACGCCTCAGCATCCACGCGGTCAGAGGCATGCGCGCGAATTGAGGCGCCGGAGGAGACGTCCGCCTCCAGCGCATTACAGATGAAATCGCTTGCGGCGATGCTCGATCCGGAGGAGGCATCCGCGACCATCGTGTCACAGGTGCCTTCAAGCTCCATCCGGGAGCCGGAGGAGGCGCTGGTGGTGACTTTGCCGGCGACGATGCCGCCAATTGTCATCTCTGCGCCCGACGACACATCGAGTGTGAGACCATTGCTACTGAGGCCGTTGCCGGTGACCCGTGAGCCGGAAGACGCTTCAATCTCTGACAGGCGCTCTGTGCCGACTGACACGGAATAGGAGTCACGCTGGCCGCGCCCCCAACCCATGCGGCGCGGGCGTTTCAGGGTGAGCGTGCCATTCTTCGACTCAACGATGATGTCATCGAAGTCCCCATCCTCATTCTCGACAATCACTGAGGTCGAGACACCCGTCTCGAAAGTGACTTCGATGCCGGCCGACACGTCGATCGCATCGAAGTCTGCGACGTCATAGGTGCGGGTTTCGCCAGCGGCGGGCAGGACCAGTACGGTGCCGAGGACCAGGGTGGCAAGGGCAAGGCGCGGGGACATGGGCAAGTTCCTTCTTTTGTTTCTATCCAGTCAAAATATCGCTTGACTTCGGTTTATCGAAAATCAATACGATTGTTTATCGTAAGTCAATAAGGAATTTTTCGATGACCAAGACATTCGCGAAACCTGCCATCGTGGCGGGCCTGGCTGGCGCCTTCCTTCTTGCCGGCTGCGTTATCGTCGATGCAGATGAGCATATGCGCGCCGAATGGGATGACGATCATGCCTATGGGGAGCTGATGGGGGTGGATGTGAACGCCAGCGCCATTACCGCCCGGGTCACGTCAAATGGCTGCACCACGAAGGAATTCGTCGCCGCCGATGTCGACAAGACGGGCAGCAATCGCTTCGCCGTCGGCTTCTATCGCGCGCGCCAGGACTATTGCGAAGCCTATATGCCGGATGGCGTTGAGCTGAGCTGGACCTTCGCCGAGCTTGGCATTCCGGACGGCGCTGAAGTGCGTATCCGGAATGAGGTCAGCAACTAGGCTGGCTCAGCGTAGAGGTCGTATTTGTCGGCGTCGGTGATCCGGGCGCTGACGATGTCGCCGGGTTTGAGGTGGAGCGCATTGTCCAGATAGACCATGCCATCGACCTCAGGCGCATCGGCCTTGGTGCGGGCGAACATCTCGCCGTCAGCTTCGCCCGGCCCGTCGATGATGACATCCTGCACGGTGCCGACCTGCGCTTCGGCCCTCTCGGCAGAAATGGCGGCCTGCACCGCCATGAAACGGTGCCAGCGCTCTTCCTTGACCTCTTCGGGCACATGGCCCGGAAGATCGCGGCTCTCGGCGTGCTGGACGTTTTCGTATTTGAAGCAGCCCGCGCGGTCGATCTTCGCCTCACGGATGAAGTCGAGCAGGATCTCGAAATCCTCGTCGGTCTCTCCCGGAAAGCCGACGATGAAGGTTGAGCGGATCGTCATGCCCGGCACGTCGCGGCGCCATTGCTGGATACGCTCCAGCACCCGGTCCTGCTTGGCGGGCCGTTTCATGGCTTTCAGCACATTGGCCGAGGCATGCTGGAAGGGGATGTCCAGATAGGGAAGGATCGTCCCATCAGCCATGAGCGGGATGACCTTGTCGACATGAGGATAGGGGTAAACATAGTGCATCCGCACCCATGCGCCGAGTGATCCGAGGCCGCGCGCCAGATCGAGGAAACGCGTCTCATATTCCTCGCCTTTCCACGTCTGCGGGGCGTACTTCACGTCGAGACCATAGGCTGACGTGTCCTGACTGATCACAAGAAGCTCGTTCACGCCTGCACGCACAAGCTGTTCAGCTTCGGTCAGGACATGGTGGATCGGGCGCGAGACGAGATCGCCGCGCAACTTCGGAATGATGCAGAAGCTGCAGCGATTGTTACAGCCCTCGGAGATCTTCAGATAGGAGTAGTGGCGCGGGGTGAGCTTGAGGCCGGTTTCCGGCACGAGGTCCGTGAAAGCGTTTGCCGGCGGTGTCAGATGCGTATGAACCGCGTCCATCACCTGCTCATACTGATGAGGGCCGGTCACGGCGAGGACCTTGGGGTGCGCCTTCTGGATGACCTCCGGCTCGGCGCCGAGGCAGCCGGTCACGATGACCTTGCCGTTCGCCTCGATGGCTTCACCGATGGCCTCAAGGCTCTCATCGCGCGCACTGTCCAGGAAGCCGCACGTATTCACCAGGACAAGGTCCGCGCCCGCATAGTCCGGCGAGATCGCATAGCCCTCAGCGCGCAGGCGCGTGATAATGCGCTCTGAATCGACCAGCGCCTTCGGGCAGCCCAGCGAGACGATCCCCACTTTTGGCTGGGTCTTCACGGTCGCTTTCGGCGGATTTTCCACAAGTGTACTCATGGGGCGCGCGTTTATCAGCGCTGACGCTTCAAGGAAAGCGGATAGGGCGGTCCTGCCGCTTTGAGCTGCAGCCCAGGTCCCATAGGGTGCGGCTAGTCAGCCCTCTCCTCCAGAAACGCCGTCAGCTCGTCCTTCCAGATGGCAGCCGCCGTGTGCGTGCCGTGGCCGCGGGTGTCTTCGCTGGCCGGGATGAGGACAAAGCGGGCGTTTGGCATCTTCTCAGCGAGAGCTTCCGGATCGCCGAGGCCCGGCGGGTTGATGAAGTCGTCGGCTGAATTGATCCAGAGGACTGGCACTTCGATCTCTGACAGGTGCGGGGCAGGATTGTAAGTGCGCGAGGCGTCGAACTGGTAGATCGTATCGTTGGGGTCGACGGCGCGGGCCTTCAGACTCCCCTGTGCTGTATGAAAGGCTTCGATAGCTGCCTCGCGCGTGGGTGCTTCAGCCTGCAGGCGATAGGGGTTGGAGCCTGCGAGGATCAGAACGTCGGCATAGATCTTTTGCCCGGTCTCAAGCTCTGACGCGTCTTCGTAATGGCCGTCGTCATAGTCCGGATCATTCTGGAAGCCTTCGATGATCATCTGCCGGAACATGCGGTTGCGCCCGGCAATCTCTATGGCGTTGCAGGCGAGCGGAACAAAACGCTCCA
This sequence comes from uncultured Henriciella sp., assembly GCF_964005855.1. NCBI lineage: Bacteria > Pseudomonadati > Pseudomonadota > Alphaproteobacteria > Hyphomonadales > Hyphomonadaceae > Henriciella > uncultured Henriciella sp. The sequence goes on along the minus strand of NZ_CAXFSW010000016.1, from coordinate 16,106 downwards.
CGAAGCCCGGATAGGTGTGCCCCCAGACGAAGCTGTGCATACAGCCCATGGAGGTGCCGATGATCATGTCGAGGCTTTCGACGCCGGCGTCCTCCGTCAGCATCCGGTACTGGGCGCGCACCATGTCGTCATAGTCGTAACGTGGGAAATCGAGCCGCATCCCGTCGCTTGGCTTGGAGCTATCGCCATGGCCGAGATTGTCCGGGGAGATGATATAGGTCTCCGCCAGGTCGAGCGGCTGGCCGGGGCCGAACAGTTCATCACCAAACATCGGACGCAGCAGGGACGTGCCGCTGCCGCCTGTGCCGTGGAGCAGCATGACGGCATTGGTGATGTAGCCCTCCTCATCCCGCTGCGGCGTCCCGAGCGTGTAATAGCTCATCGTGATGGAGGGGAGGGTTTCACCGGTATCGAACTCAAAGTCCTCAATCTCTACCGAATGTTTCCCGGCTTTCGCGGCCCAGTCTTCGGCCAATGCGGGGTTTGCACCCATCAGGATCAGTCCGAGGGCCAGGGTGGAAAATAGTCGCATCAGGCGCGCCTCCTGTTGATACCGCAAGCGAGAGTAGACGTGTTGGTGACGAGATCAACTGGAGCAGACGCCGGTCTGGGAAGGATGCCCTGTGACGGCGGGCTGCGCGTCTGGATTGCCGGCGCGTATGAGCAGGAGGGCAAGGAGTCCGAGACCGGCCATGGCGGCCCCTGCCAGGGCCACGGCAGGCAGGCCCAGCCCGAGTGCGATCACGCCGCCGCCAAGACCGGCCCCGATCGCGTTGCCGAGATTGAAGGCGCCGATATTTATGGCCGATGCGAGGTTCGGGGCCTCCTGCGCGGCTTGCATTACCCGCACCTGAAGGGGCGGTACCAAGGCGAAGCTGGCGACTCCCCATGCAAAGATCAGGAGCGCAGAAGGAACAGGATAGGCCATCAGAAATGCGAAGGCGATCAGGATCAGGGTCAGACCCGTCAGGGTGGCGATCAGGGTCCGGTCGACCGATTTGTCAGCGAAGTAACCTCCAAGCCAGTTGCCGACTGTCAGGCCCAGCCCGTAGGTCATAAGCATGGCCGTAACGAATTCGACGTCCGCGCCGGTCTCTGTCTGCAGGATCGGTGTGATATAGGTGAAAACCGTGAACATGGCGCTTGAGCCCAGCACGGTGAGACCAAGGGCGCCAAGCACAGATCTACGTCCAAGCGCCCGTACTTCGCCCATTGCACTGCCGCGCTTCGGCGGAGGATTGTTCGGCAAGGTGGCAACAAGCGCGAGCATTGTCGCCAGGCCGAGGCCTGAAATGCCCCAGAAAGACGCGCGCCAGCCCAGCTGATCGCCCATCCATGTTGCCACCGGCACGCCGACCACATTTGCGATGGTCAGTCCCATGAACATCGCGGCAACGGCGCTGGCACCTTTCTCCTTTGGTACGAGACTCATCGCGACAATGGAGCCAACGCCAAAGAAGGCCCCATGATTGAGCGATGTGATCAGCCGCGCGGCAAGCAGCATCTCGTAGGACGTGGCAAGCGCAGCAATGAGATTGCCAAAGGTGAAGATTGCCGTGAGGCCAATGAGCAATGTCCTTCGCCGCATCTTTCCGGTTGTCAGCGTCATCAAGGGAGCGCCAAGCACGACTCCGATGGCGTAGGCACTGATCAGCAGCCCGGCTGTCGGAATGGAAACGCCAAGGTCTGCTGCTATCAGGGGCAAGAGGCCCATGGGCGCGAACTCAGTCACGCCGATTCCGAAGGCGCCGGTCGCGAGCGCCAGCAAGGGAGGGTTGGTTTTCATGATCTTGTCCCGTTTTACACGAGCGGTGGGTTCAGGCGGGCAAATCCCTCCTGATAGCGATAGGGCGCGTGCGGGTAGGGTGGCAGCCGGTCACTTGCGGCATCGAGTCTGGCGACCTGGTCGTCGGAAAGGCACCAGCCAACGGCGCCGAGATTCTGGCGCAGTTGCTCCTCATTGCGCGCGCCCATGATGACTGAAGAGACAGTCGGACGCTGGAGCAGCCAGTTCAATGCGATCTGCGGTATTGTCTTTCCGGTCTCCTCTGCGACCGCGTCGAGCACATCGATAATCTTGTAGAGGTGCTCGTCTTCCACTGGAGGCGCAAACTGTTCGGTATCATGGAGGCGGCTTCCTTCCGGCAACGGCATGCCCCGGCGGACCTTGCCGGTCAGCCGGCCCCAGCCAAGCGGGCTCCAGACAAGAGCGCCAACGCCCTGGTCGGCTGCCAGCGGCATCAGATCGGCTTCATAGTCCCGCCCGACAAGGGAGTAATAGACCTGGTGGGCCACAAAGCGCGGCCAGCCATATCTGTCGGCGCAGGAGAGGGCTTTCATCAGCTGCCAGCCGGGATAATTCGAGACGCCGACATGGCGCACCTTTCCGGAGTCTACCAGCGTATCGAGCGTCGACAGCAGCTCCTCAGGTGGCGTGAAAGCATCGAAGGCGTGAAGCTGCAGGATGTCGATATAGTCCGTGCCGAGCCGGCGCAGGGAGGCCTCGACCGCCCGGATGAGCCGGCCACGCGATACACCCCAGCTTCCGGGGCCGTCGCCAAGCGGCAGGCCGGTTTTCGTCGAGATCAGAACGGCGTCCCGCCGCCCCTCAATCGCTGCGCCGAGAACTTCTTCGGAGGCGCCGTCCGAATAGACATCAGCCGTGTCGAACAAATTGACGCCCGCCTCAAGGCAGATGTCGATGAGCCGGCGTGCCTGCTTGGCATCGCTCGTGCCCCAGGCGCCGAACAGCGGCCCAGTCCCCCCGAAGGTGCCGGTTCCAAAGCTCAGCGCTGGCACTTTTAGCCCCGACCGGCCCAGTTGACGGTATTCCATTGCGATCTCCTTTAATTTGCGGCAGACGCACAAATAAGGGAGCCCGCCCCGGCTTTTAGGGGCGCGTTCGGCAGAGGAGTTTTGCGTTGGTTGCAAAAGTGGAGTTGTCAGCGGATCGTGCTCGCGCACTTGAGATATTTTCCGCTGTGGCCTGCGAAGGCAGCTTCTCTGCCGCCGGCAGGCAGTTGTGTTTGTCCGCATCTGCGGTCAGCCGAGCCGTCGACCGGATTGAGGAGCGGCTTGGCGTCCGTCTGTTGCTGCGCTCTACCCGGAAGCTCACCTTGACCGCTGAAGGGGGCTCCTATCTCGCGGCAGCGCGCCGGATTCTGGCAGACCTTGATGACGCCGAGCAGGCGATTGCCGACCAGGGCGCGCCCCGGGGGCGTTTGCGGGTCAGTGCGGCCCTGTCCCATGGCCGTCTCTGTATCGTTCCGCTACTCGGCCTTTTTGCTGAGCGCTATCCGCATATCCTTGTCGATATCGGCCTGACCGATGCGATTGTGGATGTCGCGGCCGGACAGGCGGACGTGGCGATCCGGTTTGGTCCGCTGGCCGACAGTCCGCTCATGGCCCGCAAGCTTGGAGAAAGTGGGCGTGTGATTGTTGCCTCGCCGGAATATCTGAAGAGATTTGGCACGCCGCAAACGCCGGAGGATCTGCACGATCACAACTGTCTCAACTTCAATTTCCGCCGGGCTGAACCTGTCTGGCCCTTCTGCCGGCAGGGTGAGAATTATGCCATGAATGTCAGCGGAAATATTGAGGCGAATAATGGTGAGACGCTGGGGCAGCTTGCAGCCGCGGGCGTCGGTATTGCCCGGGTAGGCGCATTCAGCGTCGCTGCCGAAATTGAACAGGGGCGCCTGGTACCACTTCTGGAAAGTTACAATCCCCAGGACACTGAGGAGATCCACGCTGTCTTCGCGGGCGGGGCGAATATGCCCGCTCGCGCCAGAGTGTTTGTCGATTTTCTAGCAGAAATGCTGTGACCTTGTCTTCAGGCCGCTTCCATCTCGATGCCCTTCTCGGACATGAACTCTTTGAGTTCGCCGCTCTCGAACATCTCCTTGATGATGTCGCAGCCGCCGACAAACTCGCCCTTGACGTAGAGCTGCGGAATGGTCGGCCAGTCGGAGTAGACCTTGATGCCCTCGCGGATCGCCTGATCCTCAAGCACATTGGTGGCCACATATTCGACGCCGAGATAGTCGAGCACCTGAACGACAACGGACGAGAAGCCGCACTGCGGGAAGGTAGGTGTGCCCTTCATGAACAGCACCACGTCATTGCTTTTTACGGCCTCGTCGATGGCTTTCTGGACGTCGTCGCTCATTCTCGTCTCCAATCGGAAATGTCCGGTATCTGACCGCGAATGTGTGGCGAAATAGGCCGGGCTTCAAGGCCCGCCGCTGCCGCAGCCTTCGGACCCTTCGTCCAACAGACGCTGGAGCTGGACTGTCAGTCCTTCTTCTCTTTCATGATCTGTTCGCGGGCGACGGAGAGAAGTTCGGCCATGTGTTCGCGGATGCGCGCGTCGGAGCGGTCGACGCCCTTGGCGTCGAAATCACTGCGCACCTTGCGGAAGACATCCTCATCGCCCGGCTCTTCGAGGTCCGACATCACCACCGACTTTGCATAGGTTTCAGCTTCGGTGCCCGACAGGTTCATCAGGTCGGCCGCCCACAGGCCAAGCAGCTTGTTGCGCCGGTTCATGACCTTGAACTGAAGGGCGCTGTCATGCGCGTATTTGGCTTCTTCTGCGCGCTCGCGATCCTCGAATGTGCTCATGAAAAGCCCTCCTCTTGACTGGGCGTGACTGGCTCTGGCGGCGGTATAGATTGCCTGGGGGGCGGTGCGCAAGCGGCGAGAGCGGCCACCACCCCCAGCGGCCGCTAGCCGGTTGCTGAATCATCGTTTGTTTCACACGGGCACTCGCGTTATCACTCCGGCCTTGTTCATGGGGGCGCAGGCTGTGGGAGTCCGCGTGCTTTCGCCCCGGTCGTGGAGGACTGGCGATGTCGCGCAGGCGCATGGTTTATGAGGGCAAGGCAAAGATCCTGTACGAAGGACCTGAGCCCGGCACCCTGATCCAGTATTTCAAGGATGATGCCACCGCATTCAATGCGGAGAAGAAAGCCGTTCTCGACGGCAAGGGCGTCCTGAACAATCGCATCAGCGAATTCCTGATGACCCGGCTCGCGGCCGTAGGTATTCCGAACCACTTCATCAAACGGCTCAACATGCGTGAGCAGCTGATCAAGAAGGTGGAGATCATTCCGCTGGAAGTGATCGTGCGCAATGTCGCCGCCGGCACCATGTCCAAACGGCTCGGCATCCCCGAGGGCGAGACGCTGCCGCGGGCCATTGTCGAGTTCTGCTACAAGAAGGACGAGCTGGGCGATCCGCTTGTCTCTGAAGAGCATATCGCTGCCTTTGGCTGGGCGAGCCAGCAGGAGATGGACGATATCATCTCGCTGGCCTTGCGGATCAACGACTTCATGTCGGGCCTGTTTGCGGCCGTTGGCATCCGCCTCATCGACTTCAAGCTGGAATTCGGGCGCCATTTTGAAGGTGACCTCGTGCGCACCATCCTGGCCGATGAGATCAGTCCGGACAGCTGCCGTCTCTGGGATTATGAGACCAATGAGAAGCTGGACAAGGACCGCTTCCGCCGGGACCTTGGCGGCGTAACCGAGGCCTATGCCGAAGTGGCGCGGCGTCTTGGCATCATCAAGGAAAGCGCACAGGGCGGCGACGTCATCGACTTCAGCAATGGTGTGAAGTAGGCAGTCGGCACGTTCCAATCAGGATGCGTATCGGCTAGATGAAACCGACTCGATTTTTCGGAGACCTTTGCCATGAAAGCCATCGTCCATGTCGGCCTGAAACCCGGCGTTCTCGACCCGCAGGGCAAGGCTGTTGCCGATACGCTGGGACGTATGGGCTATGAAGAGGTTCAGGGCGCCCGCATCGGCAAGGTGATAGAACTGGACCTCGACGGCGTCGCAAAGGACAAGGCCGATGCGCGCGTCAAGGAGATGTGCGAGAAGCTGCTCGCCAATACGGTGATCGAATCCTATCGCTACGAACTGGTCGAGTAGGCCTTGCGCCGCTAGTCTTCCCTGAAAGGATAAAGGGAGGACATCATGATCAAGCTTACATTCTGCCTGCACAGGCTGCCGCATCTCAGCCGGGAGGAATTCCAGACCTATTGGCGTGAGAACCATGCCCCGCTGGTCGCGAAGCATGCCAGGACGCTTGGCATTGCCCGCTACGTCCAGGTGCACGCCCTGACACATGACTTCAACGCTGTGATGCGCGACAGCCGCGACGCGCCCGAGATGTATGACGGTATCGCCGAAATCTATTTCGAGAGCTGGGAGGCGCTGTTCGAGGCCGGGCAGAATGAGGGAAATGCCGAGGCGGGGGCCGCCCTTCTGGCGGACGAGCGCAAATTTATCGACTTGCCGCGCTCACCGCTCTGGTTCAATGAGGAGCACGTGATTATTGGATGAGGCACGCTGGATGGCCCGGATCGTGCTTTGGATCTGCTCATGAAACACCGCGCTCTCATATTCGCCACGCTTGCGTTTGCCTTGCCTGCCACAGCAGAAGAAATCTGCCGCTCAATCTCGACAAGCTGGGAAGCGGGCGGCCACAGCTACAACACCCGCATGTGGACCAAGGCCGATGAGGCCGGCTGCAAGATCGTTGAGCACACCATCGATGGAGAAAAGATCGATGGCGTCGACTGTGATTGCGACCTCATTGCCGATGGCTTTGAAGACCGCATTCCGCAGCCTGAGTCCGAGCGCCAGCGCGGTCGGCTGACGGATATTTGCGAAGGGCCGATTGCCATCGAGAAAGCGGCGCCGGTTTCGAAACCGGGTGATCCGATCATAATAGACGGCTAGTCCATTTTTTACGTGTAAGTCTCAGTCCGGCTTGCGGCAGCCATCGACCATTCGGGCACGATTGTTGTTGCTAGGCACGTCCTGCGGCACATAGTGCAGGGCGCAGGCATGTACGGTCGTGCGGTTGAAGGCGTGGTTTTTACGCGCTGCCTCCGCCTCGTCGCGAAGGTCGCTCATCGTCTCACCCGGGGCAAGTTCGACAGTGCCGCACGTCTTCTCCAGCCCCGCCGAGCGGAAACAGTAACGCGCATTGATCGGTTTCTCACAGCCATTCGTATAAGGCCCAATATTGCCTTCGCGTATAAGGCAGTCATTCGCGGTGGCATGCGCGGCAGGATTCGTGAAGCGCGACAGGACATTGGCGCCCACCGTTACGAGCAGGACAATCAGCACAACACGCAGCCAGTTTGGGACCCTTGCCAGCGTTTTCTTCATGCGCATCTTCCCCCTTTTGGCAGGCAGCCCTGTTCTATCCGTTCCGGGCTGGTGTCGACCATGCCGGGCGAAGGCTTCGGTCGCCCCGAAGCAGGCCTGGCGCTTTCGCCTGTCTCTGCACATTCGACGGCTCACGTTCCAATCCGGCGGCTCCTATCAGCATTTTGGGCAAGCAAAGCAGAAAGCGCAAAAAGAAAAACCCCGGCCAGAAGGCCGGGGTTTCGCATACTGGTCAAAAGGCCTCGAGCCTTACGCCATCTTCTTTTCAAGGTTCTCTGCCACAGCTTCCAGGAAGCCTTCCGTGGTCAGCCAGTCCTGATCCGGACCGATGAGAAGCGCGAGGTCTTTCGTCATCTTGCCGCTTTCGACGGTCTCGACGACCACCTGCTCCAGGTCTTCTGCGAACTTGGTGACTTCCGGCGTGTTGTCGAGACGGCCGCGGTGAGCGAGGCCACGTGTCCACGCATAGATCGAAGCGATCGAGTTGGTCGAGGTCGCTTCGCCTTTTTGGTGGTTGCGGTAGTGACGGGTCACCGTGCCGTGAGCGGCTTCGGCTTCAACCGTCTTGCCGTCCGGCGACATGAGAACCGAGGTCATCAGGCCGAGCGAGCCGAAGCCCTGTGCCACGGTGTCGGACTGGACGTCGCCGTCATAGTTCTTACAGGCCCAGACATAGCCGCCGGACCATTTCATTGCGGCTGCGACCATGTCGTCGATCAGGCGGTGCTCATAGGTGCCGCCCCACTCGGCGAAGGCGTCGGCGAACTCATTGTCGAAGACTTCCTGGAACAGGTCCTTGAAGCGGCCATCATAGGCTTTCAGGATCGTGTTCTTGGTCGAGAGATAGACCGGCCACTTGCGTGTCAGGCCGAAATTGAATGAAGCGCGGGCGAAGTCGCGGATCGACTCGTCCAGGTTGTACATGCCCATGGCGATACCGGATGAAGGCGCGTCGAACACTTCGTGCTCGATCACCGTACCGTCCGAACCTTCGAACTTCATGGTCAGCTTGCCCTTGCCGGGGAACTTGAAGTCGGTGGCGCGGTACTGGTCGCCATAAGCGTGACGGCCGATGACGATTGGCTGGGTCCAGCCCGGCACCAGGCGCGGAACATTGGAGATCACGATCGGCTCGCGGAAGACGACGCCGCCAAGGATGTTACGGATCGTGCCGTTCGGCGAACGCCACATCTTCTTGAGGCCGAACTCCTCAACGCGGGCCTCATCCGGCGTGATGGTCGCACATTTGACACCGACACCGTATTCCTTGATCGCATTCGCGGCGTCGACCGTGATCTGGTCATCGGTTTCGTCGCGCGCTTCGATGCCGAGATCGAAGTATTTCAGATCGATATCGAGATAGGGGTGAATGAGCCGGTCCTTGATCATCTGCCAGATGATGCGGGTCATCTCATCGCCATCGAGCTCGACGACGGGATTTTTGACCTTGATCTTTGCCATCGCGTGGAAGTCCTTTCAGTTGCACTGTATCACGGGCGGCTATAGCAGAAGGCTTGGATTGGTCAAAAGCGACATTCGCGCCTGCAACACATGATTGAGGCAGACCCATGAAACTTGCTCCTATTTATCTCGCTGCCGCGCTCTGTGGTGGGGCTCTCCACGCTCCGGCTCTCGCGCAGCCGCAGACGGCTGAGGACACCCCTGTTAGTGCGCGCGTGTCCGTTGGCCCGCTTGATGATGGAAACTGGTTCGTGCGCTACACCTTTGATGCGCCGCAACCCGTCTATGCGCTCGCTCACTCGCTCACGGGCTACCGCTCTGCCACCTGGACGCCGCAGACGGACGGGGTCCGCTTCGGTCGTCTGGACGGCATCGACGTCATTATTGCAGAAGAGCCCGTCAGCGAGATCGAGTTCAGCATCATCCCCCTTACCGGCCAGCTGCCAAATGACCCGACGCCTTTCGTGACATTCGCCGGGGGCGGGATCGCAATCCATGACGCACAGTTCGAACTTGTCGGGTTCAAGGACATGGAGGCTGTCGAGGCCCTCGAAGGTGATATTGCAGCCGCCTCGGCCTCCGTCATCCCCATGGAGATCACTGTGGAAGCGGACGGGCCCATACGGACCAGCGCGGACACCGGGCAAGGCACTCTCAGTGCACCGGTCAAGGACCAGTATATCTATCTCGGAGACGGCGAATTCGAACCGCATGAAGGTTTCAGCATGCTGGCAGACCCTTATCTGCCAGGCTGGCTCGCTTCCAGTTTCCCAGACGCCGTCGAGGGCTTTCTGACAACGCTGGAGACAAATTGGGGAAGAGAACTCGGCGAGGATGTCTCCCTCATTGTGGCCTATAAGGGCGCCCAGGCGCGCGGGCTGTCGCTGGATGGCAATGCGTTGAGCGATCAGGTGATGCTGGAGCTGGGCGGCCAGGGTTTTGCCGAAGCCAATGGCGATGCGCTTGCCTATCTCCACTGGTACACCACGCGGGAACTCGTAGAACTGTTCCAGACGCCTGGCGATGTCAGGCTGGGCGGCCCGGAAACCGCCTGGATCCATGACGGTTTTGCCAATTCCATCGCCTACCAGCTCATCGCCTCCGACATGCAGTCCCGGGATGAATTCCTCTCCTCCGTCTATACCGGGGCATTTGAGGATTGTGTCGCCACGCTCGAAGGCGGCACGCTGGAATCGGCCATTGAGCGTAGGGCGGTCACGGGACCTTATGCCTGCGGCGACTTCATCGCACTGGCAAGCGACGGCTATCTCAGGCAACGCGATATTTTCGGCATCTGGCAGGCCCTGACAGACTGGGCCTCGCGCTCCTCCGACAAGACGATCGACAAGCAGGTCTACTTCACGGCCATGCAGCTTCTGGGCGCGGCACCTGCCCAGCGCGAACGCATCCGCGCCATTGTCGAAGACGAGCTCGACAAGCCTCGCACCGCTCTTCGAGAGCTGCTGGAAGACGCCGGGCTTGAGCCGCAATTCAACGAGAGTGGCCAGCTTCGCGCCCTCGACTGGCCGGACTACGCCGTACAATGAGTGCATCTTTACCCGCAATCATCCTGGCTGAGCCGCAGCTGGGGGAAAATATCGGTGCGGCGGCGCGTGCCATGCTGAATTTCGGTCTGACAGAGCTTCGGATAGCCGCGCCGCGGGATGGCTGGCCCAACCCGGCAGCCGAGCCCATGGCGGCGGGCGCCTTCGAGGCAGGCGTGCAGGTCACGGTCTTCGACAGCGTCGAAGCTGCCTGCGCGGATCTCGGCTATCTTGTCGCCGCCACGGCGCGCCCGCGCGGTATGGAGAAGCCTGTCACGAATGCGGGCGGGGCTGTCGACTGGCTAAAGGCGCAGGCGTCGCGCACGGGTGTCATGTTCGGTAATGAGGCACAGGGGCTGCACAATGATCATGTCGCCCTGTGCGATGCGATCATGACCTATCCGGTCAACAAGGCATTTGCCTCTCTCAACCTGTCGCAGGCTGTGGTCGTTTTCGCCCATGCCTGGGGTGAGGCGGCGGGGCAGGGCGGCCGGTTCGAAGGCACAGATGCCGGCGTCGGCGATGTCGCAAGCCGCGAGGAGCTGGTTGGCATGTTCGAGCATTTTGAGTACGAACTGGAGCGGGCAGGGTATTTCTATCCGCCCGACAAGACGCCGTTGATGACGCGAAATCTGCGAAACGCCTTCATCCGGGGCCAGTGGACAAGCCAGGAAGTGCGTACTTTCAGGGGCGCCGTAAAGGCATTGGCAATTGGCCGCGGAAAGGCCCGTATCAAGCGCGAGGACTAGTTCCTAGTCGTTATCCTCGCCCGAGCGGCGTGCAGCTTCGGGCAGATTTGCCTGGACGAGAGAGTTTGCAAGGCGTTCGCCTGTCGATGCGTAGACTTTCTCCGCTGAAACAGCACCGGCATCACAGGAATTCCGGCGGGCCGCTTCGGCCGAGTAGGCAGAGTTGAAGGCGTCCACCATGGAAGAACGCAGGCGGCCCTGATAGGGCGCTTCGAGACCAAGCAATTCCTGCATGTAGCTGCGCCAGTACTGATCGTTCCGCCCATTGCAGAGGACGCGGATCGCATGGGCAGAGCCGAGCGTGGAGGCCAGCGCCACCACGTCGCGCAGATAGTCCTGACTGCGGACATCGGCATATTCGCCCTGGGCCTGATACTGGCCATGAGCGGCCCGGACTGGCAGAAGGGTAAGCCCAAGCAAGGCCGGGAGCAGGACGTGTACGATCTTCTTATTCATGAAAAGACCTTCTCCCGACTGGAGCAACGCCTCAAGCCGCTGTCTGAACAAATAGCACCTTATACGATCAGCGATAGCTCTGAATTCCGGCGGCCATGGGGCGCAGAAGGGACCACGGGCGCAATTGCCTATGGGAACACGGATATCTTTTTCAGCCCGGCTGTGCGCGCCTTCGCCAAGGCGCTTCATTCAGCCGAGCCGCTGGCGTGGTTCCAGTCGAATGCGGCCGGTCTGGACAATGATTTTCTTCAGCAGGTCGGCCGCAAGGCGCGGGTCTATACGTCCAGCCATGTTCAGGCGCACGCCATGGCGGAATGGGTTCTCTGGGCGGCTTTTGACTATTTTGGGAATGGCGCCGGCCGCAGGCGGGCCCAGGCCGAGAGAGACTGGCAGAAAATTCCCTTCCGGGAAGTCGGTGACACGCGCTGGCTCATCTATGGCTTCGGACATATCGGCGAATCCGTTGGCCGCCGTCTGAAAGGGCTGGGAGCTCATGTCACAGGCGTCAGACGCTCAAGTGCTGTTTCGCCCTTCGCCGATCACATGATGCATCCCGATCATGTCTCCGACGAAGATATCGCTCTGGCCGACGCGGTCCTGCTCTGCTGCCCGCTAACTGACGAGACTGAGAACATGGCGGATGACGCCTTCTTCGCTGCGATGTCCCCGGGTACTCTGTTTCTCAATGTGGGTCGGGGGCCACTGGTGGATGAGGCGGCGCTTGTCGCCGCGCTGGACAAGGGGCGGCCAGGCCATGCCGCGGTTGATGTCACCCGGGAAGAACCATTGCCGGATGACAGCCCGCTATGGACACATCCAGAGATCACGCTGACGCCGCACACTTCCGCGATCACGGAGGGGACGGAGCGGCGCAATGACGAACAGTTCCTTGAAAACCTGTCCAGCTTCCTGAATGGCGAGGAGATGCGTAACGTTGTTGGCCGCGATGCGTTTGAGGCGCAAGCGAAGGAAGAGAACTGAGCGCTCTCCAGGGCGTCCCTAGCGCGGTTCGACGGTCCAGCCGCGCGCGGTGCGATGGGCTTCCAGCGTAATACCGCTCTCATCGGTCTCACCGCCCGCATATTGCGCGCGGCGCGGACCAGCCTTGCCGGTGGTGAGTTTCAGGAGGACCGCCACAGCGGCGATGATCAGGCCGGCAGCTGCGGTGATGACGGCAATGACACCCGCCATGAAGACAATCGCGATCGCCAGAACAGCCTTCAGCGTCCACCGTGCCGCCTCGCGGAGGGTGTAGCCGATACGGCCGAAGATTTGATCTGTCGAAATGGTCTGGCGCGCTGCGGTCATGTCTTTCTCCTCAAAGGGAATGTGAAGTCAGTTCGCCGGAGAATCAATCTCTCCGCCGCCGAATCCATCAGTTTGCCGCAATCAGGCCGCGTTCTGCCCGAATGCGCGCATAGGCGCCCGTGATCGCGGCAGCCTTGTCGTGCGCGGCAAGTTCAAACTCCCGTGGGGCGCCATTGCCGACGATACGGTCGGGATGGTTGTCTGCCATGAGGCGGCGATAGGCGCGCCGGATATCGTCGAAGGCTGCGTCGTGAGCGACGCCCAGAATATGGTAGGGGTCGTCCCGGTCGGGGCCGAGATGACTTGCCCGGATGCGCCGGAACGTGCCCTCGTCGAAGCCGAACGCACCTGAGACCGTGCGCAGATATTGCATCTCGTCATCGGTGACTGCTCCGTCCGCGCCGGCGATCATGAAAAGCCCGTCCAGGACGCCTTCAAGCAGGCAAGGCCGGGCCGAATACTTTCGTGCGATCTTGCGAGCATAGGATTCATAGCCACGGACAGTCTGTTTCGCGATGCTGAAGACCCGCCGGACCTGGGCTGCATCCTCGGGCGCGGCGCGGAAGATGCGTGAGAACATCATGACCTCGGCGTCGCTGACCCGGCCATCCGCGGCGGCCATCTTCGCGCTGAGGCCGATCACGGCTGCGGTAAAGCCTACATCGTTGGGATCAGGCGCGCAGCCGCTCTCGGCCCCGCCTGTCTCGTCCGGCGTGTCGGGGTCAAAAAGGCGCTTTCCGCCATCGATGAGCATCTGCCAAAGGCTCATTGAACGTAGAGTATAACCCGATCAGGTTTGTGAAACAGTGACCTATACTCACAAATCGCGATAATAAGCATTACGACTTGGTGAGAATTCAGTGCTATTCGCCGGCCTTGGTGAAGGGCTGTGTGTATTTTCTCAGGCCAATTAACCGCCGGAGGTCGTCGTGTCGCTGATGATGACCCATTCGCCATTCATTTTCCGGAAGACGAGCGTGACCAGGCCGCCCGGGGCGTCGCCGTCGCGTTCGAGTTTCCAGCGGCCATGCAGGACTGCTGCGTCGTCTGCGAGCATGACGGTTTCCAGCTCCGAAAATGAAAGCGTGCCCATCGCAGCGCGGGTCGAATAGCGCGCCTTGTAGCGCTCCAGTGTCCGCTCGAAGCCGCGGGTGACCGTTCCACCCGATGCAAAGCGTAGGTCTGGCGAGCGCCAATAGCCCTGCATGAAGCTTTCGATATCGCCGCGGTTCCAGGCAGCTGCCTGAGTCTGCACAACCGCTTCGATTTCACCGGCCTGCGATTGCTGGATGCCATCGGCTTGTGTCGTCCCGGGCGGCGACGCGCAGGCTGAGATCAGAAGGGTGAGCGCGAGAAGCGGGGCTCTACATGCAAGACGCATTGATTTTCCTTTCCATTCACGCGACCAGTGTACCCGTTTCGTCCCGTAAGGGAATTGGCAGCGGAAATCGGTCCGCCTGCGAGCACCAATGCCAAACTGGCCCGGAGTTTTACTGACATGATGATAATGATCGCCCTGATCATTGGCGGCCTGATCCTGCTCTTCGCAGGCGGCGAATTCCTCGTCCGGGGGTCCGTTGGTGTCGCCCGGCGACTTGGTATGTCGGAGCTCCTTATCGGCCTTACACTGGTCGGCTTCGGGACCTCGATGCCTGAGCTCGTCACATCGCTTCAGGCGCTGTCGGATGGCGCTGTGGGGCTCTCCATCGGGAACGTCATCGGCTCCAATGTGGCGAACGTCCTTCTGGTGATCGGGGCAGCCTGCCTCATTTCTCCCATCGTCACTAATCCGCGTGCCCTGGCACGCGACGGGCTCTTCATGGTGGCGGTGACGGCGCTGTTTGCTGCGGTGATCTGGCTTGACCTGTTTACCCGCCTGGTCGGGTTCGTCTTCATCGCCATCCTGATTGTGTATCTCGGCGCGTCTATCGTGCTCGACCGGCGTGGTGGCTCGCCAGCGGCGGACGTTCATTCCGGAGAGGCGGAAATTATTGAGACCCATGCGCCACTTCTGGTGTCACTTCTATTTGCGCTTGGCGGTATCGCTGGGGTAATCCTTGGGGCGCGTTTTCTGGTGCAGGGGGGCTCCGATCTCGCCCGTACCTTTGGCATTTCCGAAACAGTAATCGGCCTCTCCATCGTCGCTATTGGCACAAGCCTGCCAGAGCTCGTGACCTCGGTCATGTCGGCTATAAAGGGCAAGGCAGACGTTGCCCTGGGTAACGTCATCGGATCCAATATCTTCAATATTCTTGGCATCATGGGGGTGTCTGCCGCGGTTTTCCCGTTCAGCCTTGTCGCCTCGCCGGAGCCTGAAGCCGGGGCACCGCTGGATGTCAGTGCAATGGAGTATGGTGAAGCGACAAGCCTCGTCAGCACGCAGGACATGGGTGCACTGGCGCTATCGGTTTTCCTGCTGCTTCTGTTTGCCTATACGGGCCGTAAGCTGGCGCGCTGGGAGGGGATGGTTCTTCTCCTCTCATATGGTGTCTACATGGCGCTGAGCTTTGGTCTTCTACCCCGGCTTGGAGGGTTCTAATGAGCGAGAGCATCTATAGCGGTCTTGAGCAGCTGGGGGCCTCCAGCACAATCCCGGCCTCTCCCGAGGAGGCCGAACTGGAGCGGGTGAAAAACCCACATGCGGGCACGCTCTATCTGGCGCGCTTTACCGTTCCGGAATTTACGTCGCTCTGTCCGGTGACCGGCCAACCGGACTTTGCGCATATCGTCATAGACTACGCCCCGGGCGAATGGCTGGTGGAGAGCAAGAGTCTGAAGCTCTATATGACGTCTTTCCGCAATCACGGCGCATTCCATGAAGATTGCACAGTCGCCATCGGCAAGCGTCTTCAGGAGCTGCTGGAGCCGACATGGATGCGGGTCTGCGGCTACTGGTATCCGCGAGGCGGCATCCCGATCGATGTCTTCTGGCAGACCGGCAGCCCGCCAGAAGACCTGTTCGTGCCAGATACAGGCGTGCCAACCTATCGCGGGCGCGGCTAGGCGCGTTCAAGCGCCGTCATGCCCTCATCGGTTCGGCTCGTGCGGAAGCTTGCGACCGATTGCGTCGTATAGGATGGGTCGAGGATACCCGACACCTCGATATATTCCGACGTCACCTCATCGCCCGTCAGCGTGACCAACGTGTAGCCATGTCCGTCAACCTTGTACCAGTCGACGTCTGCATTGGCCGCCGCGAACTGGTCACCGAGGTCGGGTACGTCCTGCACATAAGCACCAAGGCCTGGCGAGGTGACGGAGGTGCAGCCGAATTCGACGCCGCGCAGGCTGCCTGATGCATCATGAAGCGTATTGGCCCAGGATGTATGCGTATCACCTGTGAGCGTCACCAGCCGGGCGCCGGACGCCGCCGCTGAGCCATAAAGACGCTCACGTGCGGCGGG
>NZ_CAXFSW010000015.1:0-59391 GCF_964005855.1 uncultured Henriciella sp. | reverse complement strand
AAGTAAGAGCCTCCCGCCCCAGACGGGGTGAGAGACATATCAAAGGGCCGTCCCAGCAGGGGCGGCCCTTTTTCTATACGCGGGGGTTAGCTGGAACGCTGCATACGTACATGCGGCCTTGGCGGCATCGGCGCCTCTGAACCAATTGCGGGCAATATGCAGGAGAGCCGGTTCTGCCCTGTTGCACTTGCCCGCCTGATCAGGCATTACACCGCTTCGCCTGAGCGGGTATAGCTCAGCTGGTAGAGCGACGGTCTCCAAAACCGTAGGTCCTGGGTTCAAGTCCTAGTGCCCGTGCCAGGCGGATTTCCCTTAGACTGCGATTGATCGCGTGAGCGTTTGCCACATTGCGCCGGGGCGAAGTTGCACTAATTTCAGACGCAATGTTCCAGCCGCTTCGCCTCTTGATGACAAGCCTGCTCGCCATTCTGGTGAGTGCGGGTCTGATTGGCTGCGCAGTCTTCTCTGCGGATGCCGCGACCGCGCCGGCAGGGCCAGCGCCTGCGATCTTCGTCCATGGCGGGCATGCAGAACACGACATGCATTCCATGCATGACAGCGTGCCGATGCCTGCCCATGATCATGGCAGCGAGACCTGCGACGGATGCGGCTGGTCGCTACTGAACCGGGTTTCCATATCTCCCGACAGCGCGCCGCTTCTGCAGAAGCCGCCGGTGCCGGTTTTCTCGCTGCCGGTTCCGGTGCCACATGGGGACCTTCCAGCACTGGCCGCGCACGCGGTATGGCCGCCTGGCGATGAGCCGCCCATACGGCCCCAGACCCTGACCCACCAGAAAATCAGCCTCCTCATCTGATCCTTCGCGGACCTTTGGGCGCCTGGCGCCCTGAGACGTTTTTTCCGTTAAAGATCATGATGAAAGACTGAATTTCCGATGTTCAACAGACGATCATTTCTGGGCGCCGCGCTCGGCTCCGGCGCAGCCCTTGGCAGCGCAAGCCTGCTGCCGGCCTGGGCCCGGAGCGCCGCGCATGGAAACCTTGGCCTCACAACGCTGAGCGGCAACACATTCAACCTCGATATTGGCGAGTTTGCTGTCCGTATTGGTGGAAAAATGGGCCATGCCGTGGGCGTGAATGGCACGCTTCCAGCGCCGCTTATCAGGTTTCGCGAAGGTGAGGAGGTGACGCTCAACGTCACCAACCGCCTCAGAGCCGATACGAGCATTCACTGGCACGGGCTTCTCGTGCCCTTCCATATGGACGGCGTACCGGGCGTGTCCTTTCCGGGCATCACGCCGGGCGAGACATTCCAGTACAGATTCGCCGTGCCCCAGTCTGGCACCTACTGGTACCATTCCCATTCCGGCCTGCAGGAGCAGCAGGGCCATTACGGCCCGCTCATCATTGATCCGGCAGGCGAAGACCCGGTCGAATATGACCGTGAATATGTGATGGTGCTGTCGGACTGGAGCTTTGAGCATCCACATCGCATCTTCGAAAAGCTGAAAGCCTCTTCCGAGACCTATAATTTCAATCAGCGCACGCTGGGCGATTTTGCAGAAGATGCGAGCGAGGAGGGGTTCGGCAAGGCCCTGTCAGAACGCGCCATGTGGGGCCGGATGCGGATGAGTCCGCGCGACCTCGCCGATGTGACGGGTGCGACCTACACCTATCTCATCAACGGACATTCCACCTTCGACAACTGGAACGGTGTCTTCGAGCCGGGCGAGCGTGTGCGCCTGCGGATCATCAATGCCTCTGCCATGACGCTGTTCAATGTCCGTCTGCCGGGCCTGCCCATGACTGTGGTGGCGGCTGATGGTCTGAACGTCCAGCCGGTGGAAACCGACGAATTCCAGATCGGTGTGGCCGAAACCTATGACGTCATTATCCAGCCGGAAGAAGCCAGGCCCTATGCCTTCGTAGCCGAGTCCATCGACCGCTCCGGCCAGGCTGTGGCGACATTCGGGCCGCGCGCCGGCATGCGGGCGGAGGCGCCGGCCCTGCGGCCTGTGCCGACCCTGACCATGAAGGATATGGCCATGGATCATGGCAGTCACGGCATGGCGGGAATGGCCTATGAGCCGGGCGGCAAGACAGCCAGCGCCCATGAAGGCCACGACATGTCCGGCATGGATCATAGCGGTCATGACATGGCGGCCGGCGGGCATGCTGGCCACGATATGCCCGGCATGTCGCATGAGGGCCACCAAATGGCGGGCAAGAGCGATGACATGGCGACCATGGCGGCAACGGATGGCGGCAGGCAGCTTCATGATCACCCGGATGGTCCGGGGGTCGCCAATACGGCAATGATGCCGGTCAGCCGCCTGGACGAACCCGGTATCGGACTTGATGAGGTCGACCACCGCGTCCTCACCTATGCCGACCTTCGCGCGCTGGATGCCAATCTCGATACACGACCGCCGGAGCGGGAGCTTCAGATCCACCTCACCTCAAACATGCACCGCTATATGTGGTCGTTTAACGGGGTGAAGTTCTCTGAGGTCACCGAATCGATCCGGCTCAATGAGGGTGAGCGCGTGCGCTTCATCCTGGTGAATGACACGATGATGCCACACCCCATCCACCTGCATGGCATGTTCTTCGAACTGGAGAATGGGGCAGGGGACTATCGCCCGCGCAAGCACACGGTTGTCGTGAAGCCGGGGGAGAAGGTCGCCTTCGACGTCTCTTCAGAACATATCGGCGACTGGGCCTTTCACTGTCACCTTCTCTACCACATGCATGCCGGGATGATGAATGTCGTCTCGGTCATTCCCAAGGACCCTAATGCGGTGCTGACGCCGGCCTCGCACGATCCCGAGCATGATGGCGGCGCTGCCAGCCACCATCAGATGGACCATGAGGGGCATCAGGGCATGGATCATGACAGCGGCAAGAACGGCATGTCGCATGACGGCCATCAGATGCATCACAAGCATGGAGGCGACCAATGAGAAAGGTCACGATTATCCGGGCGGGTCTCACTGGTCTGGTGACGCTGGCGGCCTCCGGGCCAGCGCTTGCGCAGGAGGGCGGTGAGCCCTGGGGGCAGGCGGACGAGATCTGGGGCGAGGCCGAAATGGCCGAAGCCCGCGAACAGGTGCTGGCCAGTCATGGCGATTTGCGCACCAGCTATTTCCAGGCCGAACGATTCGAGCTTCAGGCCCTCGACGATGAGGATGTCCTTGTTTTCGATGGCAATGCCTGGTTTGGCGGCGACATCAACAAGCTCTGGCTGAAGAGTGAACTGGAATACCTGCCCGATGAGGGGGAATTTGAGGAGGCTGAAGTCCAGGCGCTATGGTCGCGGGCGATCTCGCCCTATTTCGACCTTCAGGCCGGGATCCGGCAGGATTTCGAACCCCGGGGGCGCACACATGCCGTTCTGGGCGTGCAGGGCCTTGCCCCCTATCTGTTTGAGCTTGATGCCGCCGCTTTCCTGTCGGCCGATGGCGATCTCACCTCGCGCATCGAGACCGAATATGAGCTTCTGCTGACGCAGCGCCTTATCCTGCAACCGCGTGCCGAGATCGAGCTGGCCGCGCAGGATATCCCTGAGCTTGAGACAGGGGCAGGTCTTGTGTCGCTCAATGCCGGGCTTCGCCTTCGCTATGAGATCAAGCGGGAATTCGCGCCTTATATCGGCGTCGAATATCAGCGCAGTTTCGGTGATACCGCAGACTATATCGAGGCCGCAGGCGGCGACGCCGAGGGCACCGCCCTGCTCATCGGTATAAGGGCCTGGTATTAGGCGGTTTGTGTCCGCCAGCCTGTTTCTGCCCGTAAACTGTCTTGCGGATGAGACAGGCTGGCGCGCGCTTGTTCGTGCAGGCGGGGTTCACATTGCAGGCGCGAGCGCTCATGTTTAGCCAGAACGTGGGGCGCTCGACGCAGCGCCTGTAAAGAACCAGACAAAAGGGAGCCCGCACCGACCATGAGCCATGATGTGACCAATCATCCCGTGCCAGAGGCCTTTGCCAAACAGGCCAATCTGACGCCCGAGAAATATGCCGAGATGTACAAGTCCTCCATCGAGGACCCTGAAGCGTTCTGGGCCGAGCATGGCAAGCGTATCGAATGGATGAAGCCGTTCACGCAGGTCAAAGACGTTTCCTGGGACCCGCATGACCTTCATGTGCGCTGGTTTGCCGACGGCACGCTGAACGTCACCGAAAGCTGTCTCGACCGTCAGCTGGAGACCCGCGGCGACAAACCGGCGATCATCTGGGAAGGCGATGAGCCCGATGACAGCCACACGCTGACCTATCGCCAGCTTTATCATGCCGTCTGCCGGTTCGCGAATGTGCTCAAGGAAATGGGCGTCAAGAAGGGCGACCGGGTTACGCTCTATATGCCGATGATCCCCGAAGCGGCGATGGCGATGCTGGCCTGCGCCCGTATTGGCGCAGTCCATTCGGTTGTCTTCGGCGGGTTCTCACCGGAGGCGCTGGCGGGCCGGATTGTCGATTGCGAATCGAAATTCGTGGTCACGGCCGACGAGGGCGTCCGGGGCGGGCGCAAGGTGCCCCTGAAGGAGAACGCCGACAAGGCGTGCGATCTGGCCAAAGGCATGGTCGAAAAGGTGCTGGTGGTCGAGCGTACTGGCGGCGACGTCTCGATGAAGGACGGCCGCGATGTGTGGCTGCATGAGATTGGCGCAGAAGTTGCCGACACCTGTGAGCCGGAACCGATGAATGCGGAAGATCCGCTTTTCATTCTTTATACGTCAGGCTCCACCGGTAAGCCGAAAGGCGTTCTGCATACCTGTGGCGGCTATCTGGTCTGGGCGTCGATGACGCATGAATATGTCTTCGACCTCAAGGAAAATGACGTGTTCTGGTGTTCGGCCGATGTCGGCTGGGTGACCGGGCACACCTATATCGTTTACGGCCCGCTCGCGAATGGCGCGACGTCTGTCATGTTTGAAGGCGTGCCGACCTATCCCTCGCCTTCGCGCTTCTGGGAGGTGTGCGACAAGCATGGCGTGACCATCTTCTATACGGCGCCGACCGCGATTCGCGCTCTGATGCGCGAAGGCGACGGCCCGGTGAAGGCGACAGACCGCTCTTCGCTTCGCCTGCTGGGCACTGTGGGCGAGCCGATCAATCCGGAAGCCTGGGAATGGTATTTTGAATCGGTCGGCGACAGCCGCTGCCCCATCGTCGATACATGGTGGCAGACCGAAACCGGCGGCACGATGATCGTCCCGCTGCCCGGCACCACAGACATGAAGCCGGGCGCCGGCTCGCATCCCTTCTTTGGCGTCGTGCCCAAGCTGGTGGATGCGGAAGGCAAGGTGCTGGAGGGCGAGACGCAGGGCAATCTCATCATCACCGATAGCTGGCCCGGCCAGATGCGCACCGTTTATGGTGACCATCAGCGCTTTGTGGACACGTATTTCTCTGCCTATCCCGGCAATTATTTTACCGGCGATGGCTGCCGGCGCGATGCGGATGGCTTCTACTGGATCACGGGCCGCGTCGACGATGTGATCAATGTCTCCGGCCACCGTATGGGGACCGCCGAAGTCGAAAGTGCTCTCGTCGCCCATGACGCGGTCGCCGAAGCGGCGGTCGTCGGGTATCCGCACGATATCAAGGGGCAGGGCATCTATGCCTATGTGACGACGGTTCAGGGCGTCGAGGGCGATGAAGCGCTCAAGAAGGAGCTCATCAAACATGTCCGTAACGAGATCGGACCGATTGCGAGCCCGGACCTGATCCAGTTCTCGCCGGGCCTGCCCAAGACCCGGTCCGGCAAGATCATGCGGCGTATCCTGCGCAAGATCGCCGAGGACGATTTCAGCAATCTGGGTGACACTTCCACGCTGGCAGAGCCTGAAGTGGTCGATCAGTTGATCGATGGGCGCCAGAACAAGGCCTAGGCTTCAAGTCACAGGCCCCGAATCAGAAGAGGCGCGGGACTTCGATCCCGCGCCTCTTTATTTTTTTGAGTTTCAATTTTGTCCGAATTCTCAGGTCAGCTCAGTTGCAGGAAGTCTCAGAGCTGAGCTTTCGAACGTCCTAGCGAAACACCGTCAGGGTCGCTGTGGGGGCCGGTGCCACCTCTTTTTGGGACTGCTGGTCAGCAGGTTCGGCCACAAGGCCCAGCCAGCCCAGGAGGACGGCAACGAAAAAGTCGCGAACGGCGATCAGGAGCGCAATCATGATATTCCCCTACCACTTTAAGCATCCAGAATAGTGATTTTCGGCTGGATTTGCAATCTTAACCGTGCTCTCCGCCTGCCACAAACGCGTTTAACCGGCGGATAAGGTGTCCTGTGCCACCCTCGCGGCCCGGAGAACGCAGTGGACGGGACATGACGGCATGAGCCAAACGCCTATCGATATCGATCACCTCCTGTCCATGACGGGCGGTGACGCTGATCTCGCCGATGAAGTTCTCGGTATTTTTCAGGAACAGGCGCGCATCTGGTCCCGCATGCTGGACCCGCGCGCGGAGGCGTCCCATTGGGCAGATGCCGCGCACACACTGAAAGGCGCCGCGCTAAGCGTCGGGGCGCATGATCTCGCCGAAAGCTGTCAGCGGGCCGAGCGGGCAGGGCGTGAAAATCCGCCGACCCCGGCTGGCGCCGCGCTGCTTCTCAATGAGGTGAAGGATGAGCTGTCGCGTGCCCTTGAGGCGTGCAGCCGTGTCTCTCACGCCTTGTCGCGGCCGGGCCTGCGGGCATCGAAAGCCTCGAACTCATAGGCAATGCACCGGTCGATCAGTGTGCGCCAGACAGGTTCCGCGATGGCGCGTGAAAGACCCTGACGGTCGGCCTCGGCCAGCACTTTCGTAACGACGTCCTCGATTCGCGCCCGGTCATGCACCACCGCGCGTGACCCCTTGATTCGCGCCGCCGCGTCCATGAAGGACTGGCGTTCCTGCAGCAGGCCGACAAGAATCCGGTCCAGCCGGTCAATCTCATGGCGCACATCGGCCATGGTTTCCGCCGTTTCAGCCGTATGCCGGCGCTCTTGGCTGGGAGAGGTCTCAGTCATGCTCGCGATCTGTCCAGTTGGCCTGAAGGCGGGTTAGACGCCGCCTGAAAAAGGATCAAGCAGGCCGATGCAGGCAGATTTTCGCCCGCTGCACCGGCTGCTTGTTGCCTAGTGTTCGATCATCATCGGGCTGCGGGCCTGCACCGGACCCTGCTTCATCATCGCGCCCTGTTCGATAAGGGCCTGCACCCGCTCGTCCGACAGCACTTCTGAAAGCCGGGCGAGCGTCTGAAGATCGCCTGCAGAGGCTTCGCTCATGGGGGTGAGGCCGGGAATACCGCCCTGCGGGACCGGGTAGAACTTGATCCGCGTGGCAGTGTCATCTTCAACGCCGGCGAGTTCGCGCGCTTTTGCAACGGCATCGATCAGGCCGCCGATCTCATCGACCAGGCCAATTCGCAATGCATCCTCCCCGGACCAGACACGCCCGCGCGCGATATCATCGACCTCACTGACGCTCATGCCGCGGCCGTCTGCGACGAGGCTGATGAAACGGTCGTAACCGCGCTCAAGCCAGGCGTGCAGCATCTCGCGCTGCTCGTCAGTAAAGCCCGAGAGCGTGCTGAGGGCGCCGGCAAACGGGCCGCCGACCCCTACAGTTTCGGCATTCACGCCGATCTCGCGCAGACCATCTGCGACGGCGAGCTTGCCGCCGAAAATACCGATGGAGCCTGTGATGGTGGAGCGGCTGGCCATGATCCAGTCAGCGCCGGTGGAGACATAGTATCCGCCTGAAGCCGCCACTGAGCCCATCGATACGATGACTGGCTTTTCGGTCTCGCGCTGGACGGTCTCAATGGCGTTCCAGATCTGGTCGGAAGCCGTCGGTGAGCCACCGGGGCTGTCGACGCGGAAGACGATGGCTGCCACGTCCTCATCGTGACCGGCCTCCAGAATGGCATTGGCGACCATGTCCGAAGCAAAAGCGGGCCCCGCATTGATAAGGTCGCCTTCCGATCCGCCCGTTACGATCGGGCCTTCACCGCCGACGACGGCAATCATCTTGGCATCGAGCGGCGCGCCGTCCGGCGTGTAATTCAGGATGTCCATGATTTCGGCGTCATCGCCGGCGCGCTGGCGTGCAGCGGCCATGGCGTCCTCCGGCCAGCCCAGCTTGTCGGCGAGACCAAGCTCGATCATGCGGTCCGGGCTAAGGGGGCCGGAGCTGAGCGCGTCCCGGACTGTCGCGACATCGAGGCCCCGGTCCGCCGCGATATCCTCCAGCGATGTTGTCCAGACCGATTCGGCCAGGGCGGTCATCGCTTCGCGATGCGGCTCTGTGTAGCCGGTCTCCTTGTAGACATTCGGCGCGTTCTTGTACTCATAGAACTGTTCGATCTCGGCGGAGACATTGAGCCGGTCGAGCAGGCCCTTGAAGAAAAGCGTCTCGAAAACAATGCCGCCCGGCAGATAGTCGCCGCCGGGCTGGACCCAGATTTCATCGGCCGCCGCGATGGAGCGCAGGGCGGACGGGCCGCCCGAATAGGTCCCCTGGGAGGAAACAATCACAAACTTGCCTGCATCCTTGAGGCGCTGGATCGCTTCACGCACTTCTTCTGCGCGCGAGGAACCGACCGAATATTCGCTCGCGCGGATGAGGACGCCCTTGATGTCGTCATCGGTGCGCGCGGCGTCGAGCCGGGTGAGAACATTCACGAAGCCCTTCTGGCCGAAGATGGCCGGCAGGCCTGTCGTGGCGGGCTGATCGCTGATTTCCTGGCGCAGGTCGAGCGAAAGCACGACATTGCCAGAAGCCTTGCCCTGATCCTGAAAGGCAGACAGTTTGGAATTCACGAAACCGCCGATGACAGCGGATGCGATCAGGAAAAGAAGGATCGCGCCAAGGACGGTCCCCACGATGGCGCCGCCGAAGGCTGTCAGAAAAGTCTTCACGATGCAGTATCTCCATACCGGAATTTATCGGATAACGATATGAAGCTTAAAAGGCGAAAGTAAAGGGCGGATGTGTGTGTCCGCGTGTTTTCGCTTTATTGGTCGCTTTGAAGGGGAAAATGGTCGGAATAGGAGGATTCGAACCTCCGACCCCCGCCTCCCGAAGACGGTGCTCTACCAGGCTGAGCTATATTCCGAGCCAGAGCGCGCCCCTATATATCAGGCTTCGGGCACTGACAAGCATGCGCGCTGGCAAGGGCTGCAATCGGTCTTACTGTCATTGCCTGAAGAGGGGAGTTGCAAGGCCGGATCGTATTGAGTATGTCCCTGCCTTCGCCAGCAGTTGGGGTATCGCCAAGTGGTAAGGCATCGGTTTTTGGTATCGACATTCCCAGGTTCGAATCCTGGTACCCCAGCCACTCTTTCCTGCTGAGTTTACTGCACAATCCAACCGATGCCCGTCTCATCTCATTAGAGACGGCTGGATGTGCACGCCTGCGCAATTTTGCACCTGATACGGGCATATGGTCCTTCCGGTGACTGCGATACGGGATTGTGCTTGCGATTTGCGCCGCTTAGCGTTTTAACACCCGAGAAGACCCATTGATCCGCGCCGAACCTGTTGCTAGCGTCCGGCGCAATGGCAGCTTATTCTGTGCCTGTGGCACATGCTGGATCATGTGGATAAAAAACAGAGAGTGCATTCATAAGCACTCCAAATATTGGGGAGGTGCCGGTCGTCTTCAGACTTCCGCCTCCAAACTTCGGGCTTCGTGTGTGTGTCCGGTCCGAGTACTAGAGTTGCGGCCCACCAGTTCAGGGGGTGTCGGCCGTATAAAAGTTTCACCGTGCAGTCTTCTCTGCACGACCATTCGGAGAGTGAGAGGCAAACCTCATGAAAGAAGTACTGACACCGGCGCGGGGTGCTATCGCGGCGGCTCTTATTGCCGGTCTGGCAATGCCAGCTGTGGCGCAAAGCCAGTTGCGCCAGGCGCTCGAAACCGGCGAGCAGGCCACCCGTAGAGCCGAGCAGGTTCAAGAACAGATCAACCAGCTCGATGACCAGCGGTCCGACCTGGTTGGCGAGTTCCGTACGCTTCTCCAGCGTACCCAGGCTGCGCAGCTTTATGCCCGCCAGCAGGAAAAGGTGGTGGAAAGCCAGCGCCGCGAACTTGAATCGCTTCAGGAGCAGCTTGGCCGCGTCGATGAGATCACCGCGCAGACCACGCCGATGCTTCTCGACATGATTTCCGACCTCGAAGCTTTCGTTCAGGCCGACCTGCCGTTCCGCACCGAGGATCGCATGGAGCGGATCGCGAACCTTCGCGCTGCGATGGAAAACGCACAGGTCCCGATCGTCGAGCAGTACCGCCTGATCATCGAAGCCTATAAGGCCGAGATGGAATATGGCCGCACTGTCGACACCTGGCCGCAGGAAATCGACATCGATGGCAGCCCCGTGATGGTCGACATGTTCCTCTATGGGCGCGTTGCGCTCGTCTACATGTCGCCGGACCGCCGCTATGCCGCCCGCTGGGATCGCAATGAGCAGCAGTGGGTTCCGGTCGAGAGCCGCTTCAAGGAAGACATCGCAACCGCCATCAAGGTTGCGAAGGGCACCACGACGCCGAGCGTTCTGTACGCACCGGCTTCCAAGCTCGACGTCGAAATTTAAGCGCCAAAGATCCAGAGGAATTTGAGATGAAAAACTTCACTAAGTCTCTGCAGACCCTTGGCGCGGCAGCGCTGGTTGCGGGTTCTGCACTTACTTTCGCCGCGCCGGCCGTTGCGCAGGATGTGTCGCTCAGCGACATCCTGCGCCGCGTCCAGCAGGACTCCGAACAGATGTCGGCTGAAGACCAGCGCCGTCTGCAGGAGTTCCGTCAGGAAACCGCCGAGCAGGAATCACGCATGTCCGAGGCCCGCTCGCAGCTGCAGGCTGCAGAGGCCCGCGGTCAGGCGCTTTCGGCGGAATTCGACGAGAATGAGCGTCAGCTTTCGGAACTTTCCGCAGAGCTGGAAACCCAGGCCGGCGACTTCGGCGAACTGCTTGGCCAGTTCCGCACCGCTGCCGGTGAGACGATGCCGATCATTCGCGAGTCGCTCTCCAATTATGAGTATGGCGGCCGTGCCGAAAAACTGGCCGAGGTCTCCGAAGCCCGTTCGCTTCCGACCCGTCAGGACCTGGACGCCCTGCCGAAGGCAATGCTTCAGGAAATGATCGCCCAGTCCGAGGTCAAGACCTTCACCGCGTCTGTCGCGGGTGCTGGCCCGGAAGGCGAAGTTGCTGATGTCGAGCTGATGCGTGTCGGTATCTTCACCGCCGCAACCGTCGACGGCACCAATTTCGTCGAGGTTATCACCGAAGACACGGATGAGCCTTATCTGCGCGTTCTCAAGGCACAGCCGAGCGGCAGCTTCGCGTCCGCGATGCGCAAGCTCATCAATTCCGAGCCGGGTGAAACCGTCATCACGCCGATTGACCCGTCCAAGGGCGACCTCTTCGCCGTTGCCGGTGAAATGCCGACCCTCACCCAGCGTATCCAGCAGGGTGGCCCGGTTGGTGCCGTGATCCTCGTCCTGCTCGCCATCGGTGCAGCGTTCGCCATCTTCAAGATCGTGACCCTGTTCCTCATGGGTTCGGCCATGCGCCGCACGGCCAAGACCCGCAAGGCAGGGACCGGCAACCCGCTGGCCCGCGTCTTCGAGGCCTATGAGCAGAACAAGCATCAGGACCTTGAATCGCTCGAGCTCAAACTCGACGAGCAGATCCTGCGCGAGTCGCCGAAGATCGAACGCTTCAACGACGTTGTTAAAGTGCTTGCCGCCGTTGCGCCGCTGCTGGGTCTTCTCGGTACGGTTATCGGTATGATCATCACCTTCACCGCCATCACCAATTTCGGTGCAGGCGATCCGAAGCTGATGGCTGGCGGTATTTCGGTCGCGCTCATGACCACGGTTCTTGGTCTCGTCGCAGCTATTCCGCTGCTTCTGCTCCACGCCATTGCGTCCTCCATGGCGCGCGGCAACCAGCAGATCCTCGACGAGCAAGCAGCCGGCCTGGTGGCTGAGCGTGCAGAGTCCAACACGGTGACGGCTTAACAGCCGTCACCTCCTTCGGGAGGTGCCCCTTATGGGACTAGGACTTAACGAGCTTGAAGACTTCCTGGCACGTGGCGGGCCCGTCCTGCTGGTGATTATGGTGGCCACATTCATCATGTGGGCCCTGATCCTGGAACGGCTCTTCTATTTCCGCTTTGCTCACAAGGATGTGGCACGCGAAGCGATCGAGGAATGGAATGCGCGTTCCGACCGCAAGTCGGTTCTCGCCCACTGGGTGCGTGACAAGCTGATTTCGGAAGTCCGGATGAAAGCCGAAGCCAATGTCCAGATGACCAAGGCGATGGTGGCCCTCGCGCCGCTGCTTGGTCTTCTCGGTACGGTGACCGGCATGGTTGCAGTGTTCGATGTGATGGCGATTACCGATGGTGCCGATGCCCGGTCCATGTCGGGGGGTGTGTCTCAGGCCACGATCCCGACAATGGCAGGCATGGTGGCGTCGATTTCCGGCATCCTCTTCACCTCCGGCATGGACCGCAAGGTCAACCGGCTGGTGCAGGGCGTCGAAGATGAATTGGAGATTGTCTAATGCGTGGCAGACAGGCGAAACAGCCCGATGAGGCGAGTGTCGATCTGACGCCGATGCTGGATGTGGTCTTCATCCTCCTCATCTTCTTCATCGTGACATCGACCTTCATCCAGGAAGAGGCGCTCGGCCTTGAGCCGCCGCCACCACCGTCGAACACCCAGAGCGATCCGGAAAATTCGGCCATCCTCATTTTCGTCGATCAGGACAATCTGATCACGGTGAATGGCCGTCTGACCGACATCACGGGTGTCCGCGCCAATATGGAGCGTCTCCGGGCTGAAAATCCCGAAAGCGCGCTCATCATCCAGGCGCATCCGCAGGCGCGCACAGGCACGATCGTCAAGATCCGTGACGAAGCGTATAATGCGCAGATGAACCGGGTGAACATCGTCCAGAGCGAAGGTGATTAGGAGACAAGAATATGGCACGTAGAAAACGCATATTGGCGTCCGACTCCACCGGCGATGACGATGTCAACCTTACCCCGATGCTTGATGTTGTCTTCATCCTGCTTATCTTCTTCATTGTGACGGCCCAGTTCATCAAGGAACCGGGTGTCGAGATCAACCGGACCGAGGTAGACAATACCGAACGGCAAAACCCGCTTGGTATCCTCATCGCCATCAATGACGAGAGCGAGATCTACATCGACAAGGAAGAAGTGTCGCTTCAGGAAGTCGGTTTCCGCATCCGGGAGCTTCGCGAAGACAATCCGAAAGGCCGGCTGGTTGTCCAGGCGGATGAGGATTCAGATGCCGGTGTGCTGATCTCCCTCATGGAGATCATCAACAATGAAGATGGCCTGACGGCTGTTCCGGTATCGGTCGAGCAGGAATAGGAGAAACGCAATGTTTTCAAATCCCATCCTTCGCCTGGTGATCGGTATCCCTCTCGCGGCCATCGTCGTGTTTGCGCTCTTCACCTTCATGTACAAGATGATCAATCAGGAATACGAACAGCCTGAAAATGTGGAGCAGCGGACTCTCGAGCGGATCACACCCGCAGATGAGAGCCAGGAAGTGCGGACCCGTCAGCGCAACAAGCCACAACGGCTTGATTCGGCTGACAAGCCGCCGCCACCCCCGAAAATGTCGGCAACGCGGTCGGACATCGACCTTCCCACGCCGAGCATTCAGGGGTCGGCCCCGACCGAGGTGAACGTTGATCGCCTCGATTCGCTGGCCATCGATCCTGTGGCGATCTCGGACCGGGACGCACAGCCGGTGCGTCCGCCGGTACCGACCTATCCGCAGCGCGCAGCCGAGCGCGGCATTGAAGGCTCCTGCGACGTCCGCTTCGACGTGGACACACGCGGCCGGCCCTATAATGTCGAGGCAAGCTGCACCGACAGCGTCTTCAAACGTGAAGCCGAGCGTGCGGTCAGCCGCGTGGAGTTTGCGCCAAAGATCGTTCGCGGTCAGCCGGCCGAACGCCGCAACGTGGTCTATCCGCTGGAATTCCAGCTCGACGGCTAGGTTTCAAACGCGACCTTTATTTTCGAAAAGCCCGGTCCATGTGACCGGGCTTTTTGTTTGCCGCCGGCAAAATGCTCTCGAATCCGGGTCCTGAAGCTCTTGGGCCTGACCGGTCCCGGTGCAACAGGGGGCCTCTTATGCCAATTGCGCGAAGTTTGCGCGCCAGACTGGTCAAATTTGAGAATGAAGCCCATTCCCTGCGCTTGTGGACGCCAGAAGCGTTGACGTGGCGCGCCGGACCGAGCATATCTTAACACAGCAAAAGCGACGTAGACGCCGATAGAAATAGATTAAGTCGCCGGCGGATCGATTTCAGCCAAATGCACGTTGCATCGTGCGATGCGTGACAAGGATTTCCGCCGGGTCCGGCGAAAAGGAGTGAGACACCATGGGATTCAAGACATTTCTTAGAAGTGCGGTTGTCGTCGGCGCCGTATCTGTAATGGGCGCAGGCGCTGCCATGGCGCAGGGCGCCAATTGCGAGGCGACGGAATTCAGCTCCAAGACCGGTGAGATTTACCTCAAGGCCGAGACCGAACTTCTGCAGAATGAGAATCCGCAGGCCGCTCTCAACGCGCTCAACCAGCTGCGCAATTCGGACCTGAACTGCTATGAGCAGGGCGCTGTCCTGAAACTTGGCGCGGCGATCAAGATCGAAGCCGGCGACTATAACGGCGCTGTCCGCGACCTCGAATCAGCCATCAATCAGGGCTACATTCCGGCCAGCGAGCGCAAGAACACCTATTACAACATCTTCCAGATCTATCTCAGCCAGAACAATCTCGAGAAGGCACTGGAATACTCGCAAAAATGGGTTCAGGCTGGTGGCGAGCCGGACCGCGATGGCAAGTGGCAGCTCGCCGTGGTCAACCAGAAGCTTGGCAACAATCAGGAAGCCCTGCGTTGGGCCGAGCAGGTTTTCCGTGAAGACGGGGCAGGCGCCGACCGCCAGGTCTATGACTTCCTGATCTATCTTTATGACGAGACGGGCCAGCGCGCCAAGAAAGCCGAACTTCTCGAGACGCTTCTTGCGCGCAACCCGAATGAGCGCCGGCTCTGGGACGCCATCGCTGGCGACTATTTTGCCGGTGAGCAGGAGCGCAAGGCCTTCGAAGTGCAGAAAGCCATGTATCTCGGTGGGATCCTGCAAAAAGAAGATGAGATCATGCGGATCGTCAACTTCTACAACCGCTTCAACGTCCCGTACCGCGCCGCTCAGATTCTTGAGAAAGAGATGAATTCCGGTCGCGTCTCGAAGACCTATGAGCGTATGGAGCTGCTGGCGAACCTCTACCAGGTGGCCCGCGAATTCGACAAGGCGATCCCCGTCATCGAGGAAGCGGCCCGTATGAACAATAGCGGCGCCATGTATGAGCGTCTCGGCCGCTCGCATGCCGAGCTGCAGAACTGGGCCAAGGCCGAAGAAGCCTTGACCCGCGCGCTAAATGCCGGTGGTGTTGAGGATCGTGGTCTGGCCTGGGTCCTGATCGGTCAGTCCCGCTATGAGCGCGATGATCGTGCCGGCGCCCGTGAAGCCTTCAGCAATGCGAACAACCGCGCCGGCCGCGGCTGGCTCGACTTCATGCGCTCTGAAGAGCAGACCGAAGTTGCGCTGGTCCGCTTCGAGGCGCAGAGCCTTGTGCAGGATCTGGAGAACGAGAAGCGCCGCTGCGACCAGCTTGAAGTGCTTGGTGAAGAGAATGCACCGGAGGCTTGCGGGACGGTGGATGAGCGCCTTTCCGAGGCCCGCGAGGAATTTCAGGCGCTTACAAACAGCTAGAACCTGAATCTTCGCTGAAAAATTAAATTGAAGCCCCGGCTCGCTATCGAGCCGGGGCTTTTTACATTCAGGGGGACAGGACGCGGCTTGAACCAACCCGTTAAATGGTTTCAGCTGAAACTAATCAATGGAAGGACACGAGACATGAGCAAGCCGGACAAACCATACCGCAAGCGCCAGATCGGGGATCACAAGTTGAGGCCGGAATCCCTTGTCATGGGCTATGGCTTCGATCCGGCCATGTCGGAAAACTCGATCAAGCCGCCAATCTTCATGACGTCCACATTCGCCTTCAAATCGGCGCGCGATGGCGAAATGCTGTTCCGTCAGCTTGCGGGCAAGCGCGAGGATGGCGACCCGGAAGAAGCCGATCTCATCTATACGCGCTTCAATAACCCGAACATGGAAGTGCTCGAAGACCGCCTGACACTATATGATGCTGGAGAGATGGCGCTGGTCTTTTCCTCCGGCATGGGCGCGATCACGACGGCGCTTCTGGCCTGCGCAGGGGCGGGGACGACCATCCTTCACTCCAGCCCTCTCTATGGCGGCACGGAAGTCTTCATGCGTACCTTCATGCCCGACTTCGGTGTGACGCCGTTCGAAATGGATGCCTGGGCCAGCGAGGAAAAAATCCTGGAACGCGCGCGCGAAGCGGCCAAGACGGGCCCGCTCAGCGTCATTTTCACCGAATCGCCGGCTAACCCGACCAATGCCCTTGTTGATATCAAGGCGTGCAAACGCGTCGCCGATACGATCGAGAAGGAAACCGGCCACCGTCCGATCATCATGTGCGACAATACGATGATGGGCCCGATCGGTCATCTCCCGATCAAGCATGGCGCAGACCTCGCGCTCTACTCTCTGACCAAGTATATCGGCGGCCATTCCGACCTTGTCGGCGGTGCCGCGATTGGCAGCGAAGAGACCATTTCCAAGATCCGCCGTGTGCGCAACTATCTCGGCACCACGCTCGACGCCCACACCTGCTGGCTGATCACACGCTCGCTCGAGACGGTCCGCATGCGGATGGAAAAGGCGTTCGAGAATGCGCGCATTTGCGCTGAATTCCTGCGCGACCATCCAAAGATCGGCAAGGTCATGTATCCGGCTTTTCTGGAAGAGGGCGATCCCCAGCGCAAGGTCTTTGACGAACAGTGCGAGGCAGCCGGGTCAACCTTCTCCTTCGACGTGAAGGGCGGCAAGGAGGCGGCTTTCCGCCTCCTCGACAACCTTCAGCTCGTCAAACTCGCCGTCAGCCTCGGCGGCACGGAAAGCCTGATGTGCCATCCCGGCTCCACGACCCATTCGGGCGTCGATGAGGAAATTCGCAAGCGGATCGGTTTTACCGACGGCCTCGTCCGCTTCTCGGTTGGCGTCGAAGCCGCCGAGGACCTTGTCGTCGATCTCAAACAGGCTCTGGAAAAGGTCTAGTCCGGCAGGCTCACTGCCCGAAGGAATAGACAATCGATGCCCGCGTCACCGTATCCGTCGCCTCGAAACCGGGCGGCGGGTTGGTGTCGTGGCGCACATCGAAGGAAAAGCGGGCCGAAAACGTGTCGGTCAGCGCGGCCGTCAGGGCGATGATATTCCCGATCTGCGTTGATTCGCTCGCATAGATGATGTCGGTATTGTTCGAGAGGGAGACCGCATCATTGAAGTCATGCGTGAACTCCGACCGGCCGACGACCGAAACCGACTGTTCGGTGGATCCGGGCGTCGTCACAGGAACGCCATTGCGGATGACGGTCGTCTCCTGGACTTCATCGATCTTGATACCTGGGCCGCCCTGGACAGACCATTTGGTCGTCTCGCTATCGAAAACGTCATAGCCGAGACCGCCGCCGACGAAGACGCGCGAATCGAAACCGGAAAACTCATCCTTTTCATAGGAAGTGCGGACGAAGCCAAAAAGTCGGTCGCCAAGCTGGCGATCGACCTCACCGGCAAGGAAAAGACGGTTGCGCGTCTCGACCGAGTCCGTCTCGCCATAGTCGGCAGCGGCGTCGAAGCTGTAGGTCCACAGGCCGGCTTCACGGTTGAGTTTCAGGCCGAGGCCGAGGTCCGTCGTCTCTGTATTGCCTGTGGTATAGCCTGCGCTGAATGAGCCTTCGCCCGTCCAGCCATCTTCGGCAAGGGCGGCAGGCATCAGGCAAAGCCCTGCAAAACCGGCAAACAGATAACGAAGCGTCATGGCGAAAATCTCCTCGAATCACAATTTCGCCTCTCCTCGCAGATGGTCACCAACAAGTTGTTAACCATGCCGGCCCGGGCCGTGAGCCGGGTGCGCGGCGCAAAAGCTCACCCCTGCGGGCTTGCGATTATTCGTTTCCCATGAAACCAAGAGGCATGACTGATTTGGGCAAGAAAACCGACGAAGACGAAGCCGTATGCGAGCGGATCGCGGCGGCTGAAGAGAAGATGCAGTCGCGCATGCTGGACTGGGCGGCGATGAATACGGGCAGCTGGAATGCCGACGGGCTGAAAGCCCTGGCACCCAAGCTTGCCGATGCCTTTTCCGCCCTGGATGCAGATGTGCAACTGGACCAGTCCCAACCTTTTGAGAAGGTCGATGAGAAGGGTCAGACGGTCGATTTCGAGACCGGTCCGATCCTTCGCGTGAAAGCCAGACCGCAGGCGCCCGTCCAGGTCGTGATGAGCGGCCATTATGACACCGTTTTTCCGCCGGGCACCTTTACCGAGATCAAGGACCTTGGCGACGGCCGCAGGAACGGCCCCGGCCTTGCCGACATGAAGGGCGGGCTATCGGTCATGCTCGGTGCGCTGGAAGCCTTTGAAGCAGGTCCGCTGAAGGACAAGCTCGGCTATCAGATCGTGATTTCCCCAGATGAGGAAATCGGCAATTTCGCCAGCGCCGGCGCGCTAAAGGAAGCTGCCTCTTCGGGGGCGCTTGTGGGCATGACCTATGAGCCCTGTATGGAGACAGGTGCCATGTCTGGCGGGCGCAAGGGGTCGGCCGTCTTCGATATCGTCCTGCATGGCCGCTCAGCGCATGCTGGCCGGTCCAAGGAAGATGGCCGCAGCGCACTTGAGGCGGCTGCGCATGCCGTCGTGGATATCGAAGCGCTCAATGGCCGCCGCGAGGGCGTCTCCTTCAACGTCGGCGCGATCGATGGCGGCGGGGCGGTGAACATCGTGCCGGACCTTGCCATTGTCCGTTTCGGCGCGCGCGCCCCAGACCCTGACGCAGCGCAATGGGCGACCTGGGAGGTGGAGCGTATCTTCCGCGAGGCCACGGCGCGCGACGGCATTACCGGCCATCTGCATGGTGGGTTCTACCGCCCGCCAAAGCCGCGCAATGAGGCCCAGCAGACCCTGTTCGATGCGGTCGCGCAGACCGGCTCGGCGCTTGGTCTGGAGCTGACCTTCGAGGACACTGGCGGTGTTTGTGAGGGCAATAATATCTTCGCGGCGGGCGTCCCAAATGTCGACACGCTGGGCGTCATGGGCGGGCGCATCCATTCCAGTGAGGAATATGTCGTCATGTCGAGTCTTGTCGAGCGTGCGCAGCTGTCTGCGCTTCTGCTCAACCGATTTGCGGACGGGCGTATCGATGCGGCAAAAATCAAGGCTTTGATGGAATGACAATTCCCTATGTCATGCGGCCGGCGCGGCTGGATGATTTTGAGTCGCTGATGATCCTGGCTGAAGAGTCGGGGCCAGGCTTTACCAGTCTTCCTGTGCATGAGCGCATCCTGCGCGAGCGGCTTGAGAAGTCGGAAAAGTCCTTCGCTGGCGACCTCGATCAGCCGCAATATGGCAAATACCTCATGATGATGGTCAATGATGAGACCGGCGAGGTGGGCGGCTGCAGTGCGGTAAAGGCGGGCGTCGGCATCGACCAGCCCTTCTTCAACTATCGTGTGATCACGCTTGCCCAGGCCAGTCAGGCTGCCAACCGGCGCCATGACATGGATGCGCTGGTCCTGACCAATGAGTTTGTTGGCTATACCGAGGTCGGCACGCTCTTCCTGCGACAGGCCCATCGCGGCGGCGGGGCAGGGCGTCTGGCCGCCCAGTCGCGCTATCTCTTCATGGCGTCCAATCCTGACCGGTTCGGCGACATGGTTCTGGCTGAGCTTCGCGGCGTCGTCGACGCACAGGGCGGCACCCCGTTCTGGGAAGCAATCGGCCGGCATTTCTTCCAGATGGAGTTTACCGAAGCCGACATCCTGTCTGCGACGACCGACAACCAGTTCATTCTGGATCTGATGCCGAAATATCCGATCTATGTGGACCTTCTGCCGCCGGAGGCGCGTGAGGTGATCGGGCGCTGCCATGCCGATGGCGTTGGGGCGCTGAAACTTCTGGAATGGGAAGGCTTCCGGTTCGAACGCACGGTGGACATTTTCGACGGCGGTCCGCTGGTCGCCGCTCCGCGCAAACTTATCCGCACGATCCGCGAGAGCCGGGTCGTGACATTGCGCGAAGGTGAGGCGAGCGGTGAGACCGGCCTTGTATCCAATGATCACTTTAACGATATCCGCATCAGCCTGATTGAAGGCGAGAGCCGCGGCGAGAACGAATTCGTCACATCAGGCGCGGTTCTGGACCGCCTCCGGCTGAAACCGGGTGACACGGCAAGACTTTGGCTAAGGAGCTAGAAGGCGATATGGCGAAAGGCACATATATCAGCGGCAAATGGCATTCGGGCGACGGCGACTGGTTCGAGAAGACCTCGCCCGCCACGGGCAAGACAAGCTGGGAAGGCCAGGCCTCCAGCGCCGCCCAGGTGAACGAAGCCGTGGAGGCCGCACAGGATGCAGGCCGCGACTGGCGCCATGTCCCGCAATCCAGGCGCACCCAGATCCTCGAAGCCTATGCCGGCGAGGTCGAGAAGCGCGCTGAGGATATTTCCGAAGCCATCAGTAATGACATGGGCAAGGCGCGCTGGGAATCGCTGGCCGAAGCCGGTGCGATGAAGGGCAAGATCGCTGTGTCCATCGACGCGCAGGTTGAGCGCGCGGGCGGCCGCAGCCAGGAGACGGCTTTTGGCGGCGCGCATCTGACCCACCGGCCACATGGCGTGATGGCGGTCTTCGGGCCGTTCAACTTTCCGGGCCACCTGCCGAACGGGCATATCGTGCCAGCGCTTCTGGCGGGCAATACATGTGTCTTCAAGCCATCAGAGCTTGCACCGTCCGTGGCGAAGATCATGGTCGAGTGTTTTGAGGTGGCCGGCCTCCCGGACGGCGTGCTCAATGTCGTCCATGGCGGGCGGGAGACGGGCGCGGCCCTGCTCGATGCCGATATCAACGGCCTGCTTTTTACCGGCTCTGCCAAGACAGGCACCGCCTTTCACCGTCATTTCGCCGGACGCCCGGACATCATCCTCGCGCTCGAAATGGGCGGTAATAATCCGCTTATCGTCTGGGACCCGGCAGACCCGGAAGCGGCGGGCGACATCGCGGCTCAGTCTGCCTTCCTGACCACCGGCCAGCGCTGCACCTGTGCGCGCCGTGTCTATGTACCCGACAATGCCTTTGGCCAGTCTGTCATCGAGGCGATTGTCGAGCGCGCGCGGGGGCTCAAGATCGGTGCCTGGGATGAAGAGGATGTCTTCATGGGGCCGCTGGTCTCAGTACATGCCGCACAGGCGGCTGTCGACTTCCAGACCATGCTGTCAAAGGCAGGCGGCAAGCCGCTGCGCCGCCTGAAAAAGATGGATCGCGGCGGCGGCTTTGTTACCGCCGGCGTGATCGATGTCACCGATGCCAGCAATGTGCCTGATGAAGAATTGTTCGGGCCGCTCATTCAGGTCCACCGCGTCAAGGATTTCGACGCCGCCATCGCACATGCCAATGATACGCGCTTCGGCCTGTCTGGTGGGCTTGTCAGTGATGACGAAGCGCTCTGGCTGCGTGCCCATAATGAGATGCGCGCAGGTATCCTGAACTGGAACCGGCCGACGGCGGGCGCATCCGGCAATATGCCGTTTGGCGGTCCCGGCCTTTCGGGCAATTTCCGCCCCGGCGCCTATTACGCGTCCGACTATTGCGCCTGGCCGCAGGCGAGCCAGACCGCTGGCAAGGCAAACCGGCTCAAGGCGCAGGGCTTTCCGCAATAGGGCAGGTGCCGCCGGCTCAGAACGGGTTGAGCGAATAGCCGTCCCGGGAAAGCTGCGCATGCGCGGTCATGGCTGAAAGCGACATCTGGACGCCCGGCAGCAGGTCATCGGCGCTAATGCCGTGTGAGGCGGCGCTCTGCCCGCAGAGATAGATCGGCACGCCTTCCTCGATCAGCGCCATGACAAGCCGGGTAGTCTGGCTGGCGTCTTCGGCAGGCACTGGCTGGAGCAGGTAGTCCGCTGCCCCGCCATGTACCACGATAGCTGGCTGGATATTCTCGCGCGCGACCCCGGCGCGGGCGTGCATGTTCATGAAACGCGCGACTGTCTCGAACTGACGGTTCACGCCGCCGCGTTCTTCGGTCCCTGAAATGTCGAAAGCGACCTTCAGCTCCATGTCCGCAGGCAGCGGCGTTGCCGTCTCAACGGGGGCGGAGGGGCCGAACTCCTCAAACACAGGGCCATAGGTGAAGGCGTCTGGCAGAGTCTGGGCACTCGCACCGGCACCAGACATGAGAGAGAGGCAAAGCAGGGCCGCACGCAGTTTCATCGGATCGTCCTTTCATCGGCTGAAACCGGAATATTGCCGTCAGTATGCCGCTCGTGTCCATCCGCGGCTTTTCTCCACACCAAGGGCAGTGTATCGCCACCTCATGAGCATTGCGCATGAAGTCAATTTCGATGGGCTGATCGGCCCAAGCCATAATTATGGGGGGATGTCGGAAGGCAACCTCGCCAGCGCCCGCAATTCCGGGGATGTCTCCAATCCCCGCGAGGCGGCCCTGCAGGGGCTGGAAAAGATGCGGCTGCTTGTGCGCGCCGGTCTGAAACAGGGCGTTCTGCCGCCCCTGCCGCGCCCGAATATGGATTTGCTGGTGTCAGCCGGGTTCGGCGGCAGCGATGCAGACATTATTGAGGCGACCGCCAGGTCTGCGCCGCGGCTTCTGAAGGCGGCCTATAGCGCGTCGTCCATGTGGTCCGCGAATGCGGCGACCGTCTCGCCGTCGGCCGATGCCAGTGACGGGCGCCTGCACCTGACGACGGCGAACCTCTCGACCATGCTGCACCGCTCCACAGAGCATCCGGACACGACCGCCAATCTTCTCTCGATCTTTGGCGACACGGAGCGGTTTGGTATCCATGCCGCGCTGCCGGCCCATGCCGATTTCGCCGATGAGGGCGCCGCCAACCATATCCGGCTCTGCGCCGATCATGGCGCCGAAGGCGTTGAGGTTTTCGTCTATGGCCGCGAGGCGGGCGAGAGCACAGTGGGTTTTCCGGCGCGCCAGACCCGTCTTGCCGCTGAGAGTATTGCCCGCTCTCACACGCTTGCGCCGGGCCGAACGGTCTTTGCCCGCCAGGCGCGCGCCGCCATCGATGCCGGCGCGTTTCACAATGATGTCGTCTGCGTCGGCTCGCTCGACACGCTTTTCTATCATGAACTGGCCTTCGAGGAGACCGATGGCACGCTGGAGGCCATCCGCAAGGCGGGCGAGGGCCTGTTTGAGCTGAAGACAGTCATGGTGCCGGAGGCCGAGGTGCCGATTGGGGATGCCATCACCTCTTACCTGTTCAACTCGCAGCTTCTGAAATGGCCAGGCGAGGACCGTCTTGTCCTGCTGGCCCCGCTTGAGACGCAGGAAACAGAAAGCACGCGGGCCTTCTGTGAGCAGATGGTCGCGGGCAACGGCCCAATCGGGCGGGTGCAATATGTCGATGTGCGCCAGTCCATGCGAAATGGTGGCGGCCCGGCCTGCCTGCGCCTGCGCGTTGTCATGACCGATGAGGAACTGGCTGCCTGCCATCAGGGGGTTCTGATGGATGAGGAAAAGATCGACCAGCTGCAGGAGGTCGTCCGCAAGACCTATCGCGACCGCCTGTCGGCTGCCGATCTCGCCGACCCCGTCTTTGCCGATGAATGCCGCACCGCGCGCGAAGCGCTTCTGGATGCGCTGGGGCTGTCAGACCTGGTCTGAGGCCGGCGCTGTCTAGCTCCCGTCACTGGCATGGGCCATGCGCCCGCCAGCTTTCGCATAGGCCTGGCTGCCGCGTGTAAGCACCCGGTCGCCCGTTTCGATATCGTCCGGCTTGAGAGCGAACTTGCCCTGCATCCGGTCATAGATCGGCGCGAAGTCGGTCTTCACCGTTGCATCGAAGAGCTGTTCATAGCTGTCGATCACGAAATAGGTCTGCTGGAAATCATCAATCCGGTAATCGGTCTTCATCAGGCGTTCGAGCTCAAAGCCGATCCGGTTCGGGGAAGGGTCTTCCAGCGCAAAGATGCTTTCGGTCTTGGAGGAGACGATGCCCGCGCCATAGATGCGCAGCCCTTCATCTGTCTGGATCAGGCCAAATTCCACCGTGTACCAGTAGAGGGCGGCGAGGTTCTTCAGCGCCGCAAAGTTGAGGCTGCGCAACCCGCCCTTGCCATAGGCTTCCATATAATCGGCAAAGACCGGATTGGTCAGCATCGGCACATGGCCGAAGACATCGTGAAAGACGTCTGGCTCCTGCAGATAGTCCAGCTCATCGCGCTTGCGGATAAACTGGCCGGCGGGAAACCGGCGGTTGGCGAGATGTTCGAAGAAGACCTCATCCGGCACAAGGCCCGGAACAGCGACGACGCGCCAGCCGGTCAGGGCTTCAAGTTCGTCTGACATCGCCTCGAATTCTGGAATGCCGCCCTTGCCGAGGTCCAGTGCCTTCAGTCCTTCAAGGAATTCAGGGGCAGCCCGGCCCGGCAGGACATCCATCTGCCGTTTGTAGAGAAGGTCCCAGACCGCGTGCTCATCTGCAGTATAGTCAGACCAGCCCTGATCGATGGTCCAGTCTTCGCGGGCATGTGCGGGCTTTTCGAAATGGTTGCTCATGCAACTATTATAGCGCACTAAACGCTGAAAGAAATGGAAAGCCGGTCTTCGCACTGGCACAACGACTTCAAGAGGAAAGGAACGCGCCATGAAACTCGCCAGCCTCAACAAGGGACGTGACGGCCAGCTCGTCGTGGTCTCGAAGGACCTCACCAAATATGCAGATGCCAGCCATATCGCACCGACCATGCAGGCCGCGCTGGATGAGTGGGACCTGAAGGCACCCAAGCTGGCCGCCCTCGCAAATGATGTGGAAGTCGGCTCCGTGCCCACGGAGCGCTTTCACGAGCATGACTGCGCCTCGCCGCTGCCGCGCGCCTATCAGTGGGCCGACGGCTCGGCCTATATCAATCACGTTGAACTGGTGCGCAAAGCCCGCGGCGCTGAAGTGCCCGAGAGCTTCTATTCCGATCCGCTCATGTATCAGGGCGGCTCGGACAGTTTCCTCGGGCCGCGTGAGTCGATTCCCCTGGGGGATAAGGCATGGGGCCTCGATTTCGAGGCGGAAGTCTGTGTCGTCACCGGCGATGTGCCCATGGGCATCGATGCGAAAGCCGCGCTCGATCAGGTCAAGCTCATCATGATCTGCAATGATGTCAGCCTGCGCGGGCTTATCCCGAATGAGCTCGCCAAGGGCTTTGGCTTCTTCCAGTCCAAGCCGTCGAGCGCCTTTTCGCCGGTTGCCGTGACGCCCGATGAGCTGGGCGAGACATGGAAGGAGGGCAAGCTGCACCTGCCCATGCTGTCGACCTATAATGACAAACCCTTCGGCAAGCCGGAATGCGATGTCGACATGACCTTCGATTTCGGCACGCTGGTCGCCCATGCAGCAAAGACCCGCCCGCTCGGTGCGGGTACGATTATCGGGTCTGGCACGATTTCCAATCGCGACCCTGATGGCGGGGCCGGCAAGCCCGTGGCTGACGGCGGGCTTGGCTATTCCTGCATCGCCGAGATCCGCATGATCGAGACGATTCGTGACGGTGAGCCGGTCACGGGCTTCATGGATGTTGGCGACACGATCCGCATCGAAGTGAAGGACAAGGCAGGCCACACCGTGTTCGGCGCCATCGAGCAGGATGTGGTGAAGGCATGAGCGAGATCAAACTCCATGACTTCTGGCGCTCCTCCGCAGCTTACAGGCTGCGGATTGCGCTGAACCTCAAGGGGCTCGACTATAGCTCCACCCCGGTAAATATCGCGCCGGGCGCAGATGAGCAGTTTCGTGACGGCTACCGCGCGCTGAACCCGCAGATGCGGGTCCCGACGCTCGAAGTGGATGGCAGGCGTTCAGGCCAGTCCATGGCCATCCTGGAATGGCTGGATGAGACATATCCGGAGCCGCCGCTTCTGCCCTCAGGCCCGTGGGCCCGGCTCGAGGTGCGTGCCTTTGCAGACATTATCGCCTGTGACATCCACCCGCTGAACAATCTGTCTGTACTGAAGACGCTGCGCGAAGACCTCAAGGCCGACGCCGACGCCGTCAATGACTGGTACCGCGACTGGATCATCCGCGGCTTTACCGCGCTGGAGAAGATGGCGCAGGCGCATAAGGACGCCGCTTTCCTCTTCGGAGATGCGCCGGGCCTCGCCGATGTGTGCCTAGTCCCGCAGGTCTATAATGCGCGCCGCTATGAAACCGATCTCAGCCAGTTTCCAAGGCTGGTGGAGGTGGATGCTGCCTGCCAGAAGATCGACGCTTTCGCGCGCGCCGCGCCAGAGGCGGTCAAACCCCGCTGAGCCTAATTGGCCTGTTCGCGCTTCAGCGCATAGCCGTCGGCCGTGCGCTCCAGAACGAAGGGAATGTCCGGGTGGCTGACAGGGGTGTCGCTGTCGTCGATGAGAAGGTTTCCCTCCGAGACATAGGCCACGTAATGCGTTTTCTCGTTCTCGGCGAAGAGGTGGTAATAGGGCTGGTCCTTGGACGGGCGCAGATGTTCCGGGATGGCTTCGTACCATTCCTCGGAATTGGCAAAGACCGGGTCGACATCGAAGATCACCCCGCGAAAGCTGAACATGCGGTGTTTGACGACCTGGCCGATCTGGAACTTCGCCATGCGCCGGTCGATGGCATAGGGAGGGTAACCGTCTTCGCCATATGCGGTGTCTTCTTCCATCTGCGTCTCCGTCTCCTGTTCGGGTGTTTCTGGTCTGGCCTCAACGGGTTGCGGACGGGAGAAGAGTGCGGCAAGGCGCGAGAGTATGCGGGGTCGATGGCTCATTGAACTTCAATGTGATATTGCCTTTCTCAACCGACAAGATTTGGGCCTCACATGGCTGAAAAAAAATCGCGTGGCGGGCAGGGGCGAAACCGCCGGCCGCCGCGCAATGACAGGAAGCCACCGCTCTATGCTGCGGTGGACCTTGGCACGAACAATTGCAGGCTTCTCGTGGCTGCGCCGACGCGCAATGGCTTCAACGTGGTTGATTCCCATTCGCAGATCGCGCGGCTG
This sequence comes from uncultured Henriciella sp., assembly GCF_964005855.1. Lineage (NCBI taxonomy): Bacteria > Pseudomonadati > Pseudomonadota > Alphaproteobacteria > Hyphomonadales > Hyphomonadaceae > Henriciella > uncultured Henriciella sp. The sequence continues at coordinate 32,212 of NZ_CAXFSW010000015.1, read as the reverse complement.
GGCGAGGGACTGGAGCATTCCGGACGCCTGTCCGAGGCGGCAATGGACCGCGCGTTCAATGCGCTTGAGGCCATTGCGAAAAAGCTCAAGGCAAAACGTGTGGGGCATGTGCGCTGCATCGCGACCGAGGCGTGCCGCAAGGCTGAGAATGGCGCGGAATTCATTGAGCAGATCCGCGAGCGCACCGGCCTGACCTTCAAGATCATCGGCGCGCAGGAAGAGGCGCGCCTTGCCCTCATCGGCTGCCACAACCTTATCGATGACGATGCACGAAGCGTCCTCGTCCTCGACATTGGCGGCGGCTCAACGGAGCTGTCACTGGTGGACGCGGAAAAAGCGCGGGGCGATGGCCTCGACGGCATGCTGAAACGCGCCCCCATCAAGGCATGGACCAGCATTCCGCTGGGTGTGGTGACCCTTACCGAAGCCTTCAGCCACCTGAATGAGGAAGAGGCCTATCCCGCCATGCTGGAGCGCGCGCGGTCCTATGTCGACGCCTGGGCCGGCAAGCACGATATTCGCGCGCTGCTGGCCGACAAGACCTCGCATATCATCGGAACCTCGGGCACGGTCACCTGCGTCGCCGGGGTCCATTTCGGACTGGAGCGCTATCGCCGCGACCTCGTCGACGGTCAGTGGATGGACCATGATGGCTGTTACGCCACAATGGATGCGCTGATCGAGGCCGGCCCCGAGGGCCGCGCGGAATATCCCACGATTGGCGAGGACAGGGCCGGTCTCATGCTGGCGGGCTGCGCCCTGATGGATGCGGTCTGGTCGATCGCGCCGCATGCGCGTATGCGGGTCGCAGACCGGGGCCTGCGTGAAGGGCTGCTCCTCTCCATGATGAAGGGGCCAAAACGCAAGCGTTCGCGCGGCGGACGCAAGCGCAGGCCAAGACAGAAGAATGGCGGAAACGCCGCGGAGGCTAAATCATGAGCGATGACGGAAAACGCCGCTGGAAAGGCCCGCCGAAAGAAAAGCAGCAAGGCTCTGGCCGGCGCATGAGCGAGCGCAAGATTATTGCGTATAACGCTAAGGATGAGAGCTCAAAGCGCTGGATCGAGCGCCAGCTCACCGATCCTTACGTCCAGCGCGCCAAGAAAGACAATTACCGGGCCCGCGCCGCTTACAAGCTGCTCGAGGTCGATGAGAAGACCGGCCTTCTGAAGGGGGCAAAGCGGGTGGTCGATCTTGGCTGCGCGCCGGGTGGCTGGATCCAGGTCTGCCAGCGCCGCGGCGTCAGCGAAATCGTCGGCATCGACCTGCTGGCCGTCGACCCCATACCGGAAGCGCACATTGTGCAGGGCGATATCAATGAGGCCGAGGATGTGGCGAAGATGATGGAGGGCCTCTCGGGGCCGCCTGATCTCATCCTGTCCGACATGGCCGCCAATACGACGGGCCACAAGCAGACCGACAGCCTTCGCACAGCAGCCCTTGCCGAAACCGCGCTCTGGTTCGCGAGCGAACACCTCGTCCAGGGCGGCAATTTCTGCAGCAAGGTGTTTCAGGGCGGCGCGACGCCGGAACTGCTGGGCGACCTCAAGCGCATGTTCAAGACGGTCAAACACGTCAAACCCCCGGCCAGCCGGGCTGGCTCACCAGAGCTGTTTGTCGTCGCGCTCGGCTTTCGCGGGCGGTCATGACCGGCCCGGTCCGCATCCTCGTGCACCGCACGCCGGGGGAAGTGCGGGCCGCGGCATTTAACGCGTCCGGCAGGCCGTTTCGCCTCTTCATAGAGCGCTGGGACGGGGAGAACGCCAATCTGCGCCTTTCAGAACGCGTCGAGGCGCGCCTGCGCCGCCGCGCGCCGGAGCAGGGTGGGGGCTTCTTTGAGGCAAAGTCGGGCGAGGAAGTCTTCGTGCGCACCGCCGACCTGGGCAAACTCACCGAAGGCGCCGCGGCAACGCTCGAAATCGTCGCCGAAGCCAGAAAGGACAAGCTCGCGCGCGGCAAGGTCCGCAAGGGCCCGCCCGGCGACGCGGTTCCTGCCTTTGAGCGCTGGTGCCGGTCCATTGATCCGGATTCGCAGCTGGAGACCGCAAGCACGCCTGCCGAATTCGATGAGGTTGAGGACGCGTTCGAGGAAGCGCTGGCAAAATGGTGCCCGCTTCCGGGCGGCGGCAATCTCGGCTTTGAGCGCACGCGCGCCCTGACGGCGGTGGATATCGATATGGGTGGGCGCCAGACCAAGGGCAGCGCCGGCGCGCGCGCCTTCAGCGTCAACCGGGAGGCCGTACATGAAACCGTGCGCCAGCTGTCGCTCAGAAACCTCGGCGGTCTGGTCGTCATGGACTGTGTGGCGCCTGTGACGCCGTCTTCGGCGGAAAAGCTGCGGGGCACCCTCATTGAGACCTTCCAGGCCTATTCCACGCGCCGCATCGATGCGCTGAAGCCGTCTGCCTTCGGTCTGTTGCAGGTCCAGCTGGAATGGGCCGAGGCGCCGGTGGAGGACTGGCTTCTGAGCGCCGACGGCCTGCCGACACCCGAGACCGAGCTTCTCGCGCTATTCCGCGCGGCGGCGCGCGAAACAACGGCCAATCGCACCGGCTTCTACAGACTCACCCTGTCGGCAAACGCGCTTCGCGCCTATATCGCGCGGCGAAAGCAATGTGATGCCATGCTGCAGGAGGCCTTTTCAGGCCGGGTCAAGATTGCCAGCGGCAAGGGCGAGAAATCGGTGGTGAGAAAAGAATGAGCAAGGCGAAGTGCCCGATCTGTGAAACGAACCCGGTCAAGCCGGAATTCAGGCCCTTCTGTTCCAAACGCTGCGCGGATGTGGATCTCTCGCGCTGGCTGAAGGGGGGCTATGCCATACCCGGCCGTCCCGCAGATCAGGCCGATGAGACACCGAGCTTCAAGGAAGAGCGCGACGAGTAGCGCGCCGGCTGTATTGGTGTCAGAGTGGGTCTTCGTCCACCTCCTTTGAAAGCCCGGATCCCATGCGCGTCTACCTGTCCTTCGCCAGCCTTCTTGTTCTGTCTGCCTGCGCGGCGTCGCCTGTGCAGGAAACGCCGCCCACGGACGATTATCAGCCGATCAGTTTTGAAGGCGAGGCCGCGACGCCGCAGGAACGCGCCCGCTGTGAAGCAGCAGGCGGCGAGGTCCAGCGCGCAGGCAGGCTTGGATGGGAAGCCTGTATCCAGACCTTTGCAGATGCGGGGGACACCTGCTCGGATAGCTCAGACTGTCTGGGGGAATGCCGCAATACGAATGAATTTGTGGCGGATGGGGCGCCAGCGACCGGCCAGTGCGCGGTCAATGATAGTCCCTTCGGTTGCCATCAGACGATCGAAAACGGCGTCGCTCACCCGGCGCTCTGCGTGGATTAGGCCGGACACGGCGGCCATTCTAGTTGCTTGAGGCGAACGTCTGAGCGATGCGTGGGTCGCGTCCGCTGCACTTGAGAACTGTTGTCAGGTCTTGAGCTGCGAATGAATTGCATTTACGAGGCGTGCCTGTTTGTTTCAGAAGGGGCTCGCTTGTCATGGCGAATGGTTTGAGGGTGGCACTGGCCGCCAGCGCATCGGTATTTGTTCTGGCGCCCACAGCGCTCGCGCAGCAGGCTGAGGAAGAGGCACGCCTTGATACTGTCATCGTGACCGGAGAGGCGTCGCAGGTCGAACTTCTCGAGGAATTCACCGGGGGACAGGTCGCGCGCGGCGGACGGGCTGGCCTGCTCGGCAATCTCGACTTCCTCGATGCGCCTTTCTCCGGCACCGCCTATACGTCCGACCTCGTCACCGCGCAGCAGTCCGACAGCGTTGGCGATGTGCTGCAGAATGACCCCGTCGTCCGCGTGGCAAAGGGCTTCGGCAACTTCCAGGAAGTCTATGTGATCCGTGGCTTCCCGGTCTATTCCGATGACGTCACCCTCAACGGCGTCTATGGCATCCTGCCGCGCCAGTTCGTGGCTGCAGAGCTGCTGGAACGGGTCGAAGTGTTTCGCGGCGCCAATGCCTTCATCAATGGCGCAGCGCCGGGCGGCAGCGGTGTTGGCGGCACGATCAATCTCGTGCCCAAGCGGGCCCCGGAAGATGGCATCCGCCGCGTGACCATTGGCTATGAGAATGAAGGCCAGCTCTATGGCGCTGTCGATCTCGGCACGCGCTTCGGCCCGGCGGGTGAATGGGGCGTGCGCGTCAATGGCGTGGTCCGTGACGGCGAAACCTCCATCGACGGTCAGGACCGCTCACTCGGCGTTGCATCGATCGGCACCGATTATGATGGCGAGCGTTTCCGCTTCTCCGCCGATCTTGGCTATCAGGACAACCGCATCGATGATCCGCGCCCGCAGGTCACACCACTGGGCGATGTCCCGGCTGAACCTGATGCGGATACAAATTTCGCCCAGCCGTGGACGTATACGGATGAAGAACAGCTCTTCGGCGTCATTCGCGGCGAATATGACGTCACCGACAATGTGACGCTCTGGCTCGGCGGCGGCGCGCGCAATGGCGAAGAGGCCAATGTGCTGGCGAACCCGAACGCGGCCGCTGACGGCTCGCTGACGGCCTACCGTTTCGACAACACACGTGAGGATGATGTGGTCTCGGCCGATGCGGGCCTGCGTGCTGAATTCCACACCGGCGCCATCGGACACCGGCTCGTTGTGTCGGCGTCGAGCATCTCGTCGGAGTCGAAAAATGCCTATGCGTTTTCCGACTTTTCAGGCTTTGCGAGCGACCTCTACAATCCCGTCGAGGTCGCTCCGCCCGTGCCCGATTTCTTCATTGGCGGCGAGCTCGATGACCCGCTTGTGACCGAAGAGGTCGACAATTCCTCCTTCGCCATTGCCGACACGCTGTCGCTTTTCGATGACCGGCTACTCGCAACGATTGGTCTTCGTCAGCAGAAGATTGAAACCGCGACATTCGACTACAATACCGGGGCGCGCCTTTCCGGCTATGACGATGAGAAGGTCACACCGGCCTTTGGTCTGGTCTGGAAAGCCAGCCCCAATCTCTCGATCTATGGCAACTATGCCGAAAGCCTCCAGCCCGGGCAGGTCGCACCCGCGACCAGCGGCGGTACGCCCATCGTGAATGCGGGCGATGTGCTGGAACCCTTTACCGGCGAACAGGTCGAGGTCGGCGCCAAATATGATGCTGGCAGCTATGGCGCGACCGTGTCTCTGTTCCAGCTGTCGCGTCCCAATGCCATCGTTGCAAACCAGCGCTTTACCGCCTCTGGTGAACAGGAAAATCAGGGCGTTGAGATCAGCGTCTTCGGGGAGCCTGTAGACGGCTTCCGCCTTATCGGCGGGGCGACATTCCTCGATGCGGAACTCTCGCGCACCGAAGGCGGAGTCGATGAAGGCAACGCCCCCATTGGCGTTCCGGAAATTCAGGCCAATCTCAATGCTGAATGGGATGTATCCGCCATTCCAGGGCTGACCCTTGATGGCCGTCTCATCCATACCGGCGAGCAATATGTGAACAGCGCGAACACGGTCGAGCTCGACAGCTGGACACGGCTTGATCTGGGCGTCCGTTATACGCTTGATGCTGGCGAACGGCCCGTGACCCTGCGGGCGCGGATCGAGAATGTGACCGATGAAGCCTACTGGGCCTCGACGGGTGGTTTTCCGGGAGCGAACTATCTCATCCTCGGCAATCCGCGCACGGTTATGGTCTCGGCATCGGTGGACTTCTAGGAGGGCAGGCAAGGCCAATGCGCACGGGCACGATCAGGGCATGGGGCTGGATCCACAAATGGACCAGCCTTGTGTGTACCCTGTTCCTCCTGATGCTCTGTCTGACCGGCCTGCCGCTCATCTTCCATGATGAGATCGATGGCGCTCTGAACCCGGCTAGCTGGCAGCCAGCCAATCCGGGTGCGGAGCATCTGACACTGGACGAGATACTCGATACCGCGCTGGATAACCGGCCGGGCGAAACCCCGATCTTCATGAGTTTCGACATCGACCGTCCAGTCGTGAATGTGACGAGCGGACCCAGCGCCGACGCGCCGGGCAGTGCAATGCACTTTGCCTCCTATGATCTGACCAGCGGGGATCTCGTGCCGCCTGCCGATGCGGGGGAAAGTGTCATGGAGTTCCTGCTGCAGCTTCACACTGACATGTTTCTGGGCCTGCCGGGCATGCTGTTTCTGGGGGCGATGGGGTTTCTCTTCGTTCTTTCGGTCGTCTCCGGTGTCGTTCTCTACGCCCCCTTCATGCGCAAGCTCGACTTCGGCACGATCCGAACAAACCAGTCCACTCGTTTGAAATGGCTGGACTATCATAATTTTCTGGGCATCGTCGCGGTCGCCTGGCTTCTGGTCGTCGGGCTCACCGGCGTGATCAACACGCTTGAAGAGCCCATTATCGATACATGGAAGGCTCAAGAGCTTGCCGACCTCGTGGCGCAGAATGAAGGTGGCGAAACGATTGTTCCGCGTGCCTCACTGGACGCGGCTGTCGATGAGGCCATTCGCGCCGCACCGGGCATGGAGCTTCAGTTCGTCGCCTTCCCGGGAAGCGATTTTTCCACGAGTTCGCATTATGCCGTCTTCCTGCATGGACGCTCGCCGGTCACAGAACATGTGATCGCGCCGGTCCTCATACACGCTGCCACGGGGGAAGTGGCCGGGCTCAGGGAAATGCCCTGGTATGCCAAGGCGCTCTCCCTCTCGCGCCCGCTCCATTTCGGCGACTATGGCGGGCTTCTTCTGAAGCTTGTCTGGGCTGTGCTCGATATTCTCACCATCTTCCTTCTGGTGAGCGGGGTCTATCTGTGGCTGGCGCGCGGCAAGCGCCGCATGCGCGTCGAACGTCAGCCCCTCGCCGTGGAAAGCGGGCCGGCATGAGGCAGGCGCGCTCCGGAGGCCGGGCCCGAAGGCGTGTGGGGGCAATCTTCGCGATTCCGCTGGTGCTGTTTCTCCTCGGCCTGACGGGGCTGGTGGGTGCCTTGCTCGTCGATGGCCCTGCAGATGTCGCCTTCTCGCTGGCGGCGGCTTGCGGACTGGTGACGTTCGCTGTGGTCCGCCGACCCGGCAGGAGATGAGAGCTTCAAGCGATGGAGTGTGGTCAGCAGGCGAGCCTTGCCGGTTTTTCGTCCGGCGACTCGACCAGTCGAGGCTGCCCGATCCAGTAGCCCTGCATCTGATCCGCCCCCAGCTTGCGCATCTTTTCCGCGAGGGTCTCTGAACTGATGCCTTCCACGCAGGTCACAAGGCCAAGATCACGCGCCAGTCTCAGCGCGCCCCTCAGCAAGGCGTTTTCCGGCGCGTCCTCTGCCGTGGCGGCGGCCAGGGTAAGGCTGCGGTCGATCTTCAGCTTGTCCAAGGGCAAGCGGGTCAGCATCGAGAGCGAGGAATAGCCGGTGCCAAAATCATCCAGCGCAATCGAAAGCCCTGCCTTGCGCGCCCGCTGGAGCATGCCGACATTTGCCTCCAGATTGCGCAGGGCGACCCGTTCGGTGATTTCGAGTGTTACCCCGTTTGCGGGAAAGCGGTGCTTGTCCAGCACCCGCCGCAGTGTGGGGATGAAGTCGGTCGTCTGCAGCTGGCCGGGGGAAATATTGACCGAAAGCGCCTTCGGCTCGCTCTTCCAGTTCGAGAGGGTCGTATCCAGTGTGGTCCAGAGCAGCTCATTGAGAAGGCCAAGTTTTTCGGCGACGGGAATGAACTCCTCCGGGCCCGGCTGGCGCGAGTTGATGTCCGCCTGCGCCAGACCGGTCCAGCGGGCGAGAAGTTCATGACCGACAATCTCCATTGTACCGGCATCGGCTATCGGCTGCAGCGCCGGGCGGATGAGACCGGAGGCAAGGGCGCGCGGGAAGGTGACCTGCATCAGTTCTGTCTCGATCGCCTCGCCATCGACCTCCGGCGCGAAGCGGGCATAGCCGCCGCCGGCCGCCTTGACCCGGCGCATGGCCGTGTCGGCCTCGCTGAGGCAGGCGGTGAGGCTTTTATCGTCCCGGCCCTTATGGGCATAGCCCATGGAGGCGCCGACATGGATGAGGCGGCCATTCCAGGCAACATCGCAAACAAGCTCTGCATAGAGGCCGGCGAGGGCAGCATCCATTTCAGCGGCGTTTCGGCAAGGCGCGGCGATGGCGGCGAACTCGTCCCCGCCTGGGCGCGCGGCAACGGCAATGGCGTCGCTGCGTTCAAGCCGGGCAGCGATCGCGCGCAGGACCGCGTCGCCGGCGGCGTGGCCGTACTGGTCGTTCAGGGGCTTGAAATTATTAAGATCGATGAAGACCGCCGTCACTTCCCCGGTCTCGTCCGCCGCAGTTTTCAGCGCCGCGAGAAAGGCGCGGCGGTTGAGAAGCCCGGTCAGCGGGTCGGTGGTGGCGAGATGTTCCTTTTCGGTGATGACCTGAACCAGGCGCTGGTCGGTTCTCTGGCGCGAGATCTGGACCATGGCGAGCAGCACGAGGAGAATCGCCGAAAACGCCGCGAGCGACCCGGCCAGCATCCGCTCATCGGAAAGGCCCGGGCCGCCGAGGGGATAGGCCTCTGTGAATGCGACGGTGCAGAACCAGATGAAGACGGCCTGGAGCGGGGCGAGGGCGAGCTGGAGCCGGTAATCGAGACCAATCGCAATAAAAACAGGGATGAAGAGCGGATAGATCAGCGTGGTGACATTGATGTCGCCGCTCTGGACCTCAACGAAGACATGCGCCCAGTAACAGAGAAACAACGCCGCCAGCCCGCCATTCATCACGCTGCGGATATGGAAATCGCGCCGCGCCGCAAGCGCCAGGCCTGCGAGGATGAGGGCGTAATTGCCCGCCTCGACATAGGAGTTGAAGCTGATCCGGCCGAACAGACCCGTCAGGCCAAGGGCGAGGCCGACAAGGACGAGACCGGCAAGCCCGATCCGCTGGGCGATACGGCGATACCGGTCATGCAGCTGCTGCAGAGCCGGCGAATAATCTGAAGGACCCTCGAACATGCCCCAACATGGCACGAAACCGATAAATGATGGGTAATGCGATATAAAATTTTGCAGAAGCGGCGGTGAGGTTCCGTTAAATCTTCCGCCCGCAAACCAGCGCCAGCGCCCGCCGGGCACGGCCTGCGGCGCCCGGCGGCAAAATCATTTTCCCCCAAAAAAAGAAGAGCGCCCGCTAGCCGGTATCGTACCAGGCCGAAAGCGCCTTCGCGATGGCGCCGGGCAGGCTGATGGCGAGAAGGCCAAGCTCTGCCGGGAGGCGCCGCGCCGGCACCTCCACGAGACAGAGCGGGCGCGGCGCGCCGTCTGCCCGCAGGCGCGCGAGCAGCCGGGCCATGCGGCGCACGGCGGCCTCAGGGTGCTCCAGCAGGTCACAGAGGGTGCGCCAGCGGTGCACGAGCGGTGCGATGGCAAGCGGCCGGCGCGCGCGCCCCGCACGCTCGCCCCCATCCGGGGCAAAGACACTGGGGTCCAGGGGGCGGAAGGCCCCCATGGAGGGCATGAGGGCAAAGCCGCGCGCGCCGGAGCGGGGGTGAGCCGCACCGGCCGGATCAGGCGCGGTCCCGGATAGCGGCTGCGCCCCTTCCGGGATGACGGGCATTCTGGTGTGTTTCGGAAGGCCCGCGGCAGCCGCCATCAGGACGAGGAGCCGGCGCGCCAGCGTCTCAACCCATTTCAGCCGCGCGCGGACATGGGTATAGAGCCGCCGGCTGAGCTTCACCTCCTTGCGCGACAGCCCGGCCCGGAAGTCGAGATCTGCCATCTCGTCCCTCAAAGCCCTGAAGCCCGCCGTCACAAAGCTGGATGTGTCCTGCATGGCCGGAAGGATAGGGGCGGGCGGCGTCAGGTGGGAAAGTTTGACCGGGGTAGGAGATAGCCTCATGCGTTTTGTGTTTGCGCAAAGGCTGCTCAGTTGCCTCGTCACGGCCCGTTAATCAGGCGAGCACATTTCTAGATAACACCGCTTACACAAACAAAGACCAAGGCAATCGCGGACGGCTATGATCCAATGATTGGCGTGATGCATGACCAACGCGAAAAGCACAAAGACAACACTCCGTCATTCGCTCTGGATTTGGTGGAGCCGATGCGGCCCGTGGTTGATCGTTTGATCTTGAAGCTGATCGCTGAAGAGACGTTTTCGGGGGCGGATTTTGATTTGCAGAGTGATGAAGTCGTGCGAATCAATCCAGAGTTTTGTCGATTGCTTTTGAGCGTTTTGGCAACGATTACACAATTCGATCGGAGACCCTAATCACTACTAGCATTTCTGACCAAATCTACGAAGCGGTCCAGTCCGGAAACTTCCAGTCCCTTGTGACCAGTTCAGATCAGGCGGATTTAACGCTGCTTGGTGAGGCCTTAGCTGACCTACACACTTCCGGTTCGATTGAACTCTTTGAGTTTTTGCGCCGCATCGATTGGGTGGCGCTAGAGGCGAAATATAAAACTCGGTGGAACGTGGCAATCGAGGTAGCAGTAGGCCAAGTACGCTCTGATCCCAAAACTACAATTTGTTGGTTCCACGATATTCTGGACGGCGCACGTCAGGCTGACGTCCATCTGTTGTTCAAGAGCTTTGAAAAATGGACAGAAACTAACGCGGATTGCCTCGCTGAGGTTCGCGATGTCATTGCCGCATGCGAAAGAGATAGTGAACTAGTGCATGCGTTTCTGGCCAATTGGGCTAAGCACAATGCCGCCGCCGCATTAGAAACGGCGCTTGACTGGTCGCAGTCCGCTGAAACTCAGACTCGTCATCAAGCAATAATTTCTCTGTCGGCGATTGTTCGGGCTGGGGGAGATGCGGACGCGATCTATCGAACGCTTATCAACTTGATGGAAAAGGGGAGTGAAGTTGATCAGGTGTCAGCAGTCACCGCCGCCAATCGGATACTGGGTAACAGCAGTGAACCATTGCAGCCTCTTGTTGGCGCGCTGGAATTGCTTGCGCAGAACCCCTCACAATCAGTACGCCATCAGCTCATCGATGGTTTGGCACGAAGCGGCGGATACCCTCAGTCCTTAAAGGAAAAGGTGTATGGGCTATTTCCGGCGTCGAACGAAGCACCTAACACCTTGGGTCTTATTGATTTGGCGCTTTCAGAGCTGGATTTGAACAGCGATTTCCAACTTGTGTGCGAATTGACTACCAGCCTCCTGCTTCAAGATGGCGAAGACCCAACCAAATTGGAAGACCTTGATATTTTTGTGGGCAAGTTGCAGTCAGCTCCCGCAGCAGTTGTTTGCAGATATTTAGTTCACTGGCTGCTCGCTGGAGACCAGGTAATCTGCTCGCAGTTAAATGATATTTTTCCGCCTATCGACAAATCCGTATACGCATTTGACTTGCCCAGTTCAGAGTTATCAGTCGCGGATGTATTCTACTTAACTCGCAAAATTTATGCGTATCTCTTCTTCTGCCACGGTCCCGCAGTTTCGCTGCTCACTACATGTCTGATGGCCTTACCCTTGGAAGATCGTAAGCGCTTAGAAATCGATATAGCTTCGTTTTGGCTGCGCAATTTCCCAGGCGATCTTGAGCTGTTCGAGCAGTATGCAAAGATCCATCCCACACGTGGATTGAAAGCATCGATCGAGCGTATGAGCAACGCGGTGGACGCTTACCGAGAGCCGCTACAGCAACTCAAATTAAACAAAGCCTTCCACCCGTCGCCTTTGGAGCGGCGAGTTCAAGCGGAAGTCAGGCGTGAGCAAGATGCGGAGGCAAGCAAGATGATGAAGGAAAAGTCGGTCTTTATGTCAATCTTTCCGACCAGCACGCTGCTTTACGGTCGAGCTGCCATCAGTCGAATTGTTGATAGCGGCGGAAGCAGCTCTCGGCAGGTCATTTCGATGAAATCCTTTGAGACATCCACAGCCTTGCCTCGCATGGACGTCTTATATCCAGCTCGTTTGAGTTACCTCATGTTCCGTTTTCGAAACGAGAAGAGACCCAATTGAAGTTACTATTGAAGCAATACCTCGCGTCGCTTCGTGAACGCGACGAGCTAGACATCGTACTTCCCGACATTCTCAGTGAGTTGGGCTTCACAATCATATCTCGCCCAATGCGGGGCACCGCTCAATACGGCGTTGATATAGCGGCTCTTGGACCCCACCCCGATACAGGCGTTCCCGCGATTTATCTTCTGTCTGTGAAGTCTGGAGACTTGGGCAGAGATGATTGGGATACGGGTAAGCAATCATTGCGTCCCTCACTTGTCGATATCCTAGACGTCTATATCCCGAAGCAATTGCCTCGAAGATATCGCAAAATGCCAAAGGTAGTTGCGTTGTGCTTTGGTGGGGACATCCAGGAGGATGTTAGGCCGCGCGTTGGTGCGTTCATCGACAAGTATGCTGAAGCGGGAGAAATCGACTTTGTTGAATGGAATGGCGATTACATTGCAGGCCTCATAGGCACTGGTCTCTTGCGGGAACACATCTTCCCAAAATCTTTCGAGGTTAACTTCAGAAAGGCTGTCGCGTTGGTGGATGAGCCAGATGTTTGTGAAGCTCATTTTCGTTCTTTAATCGATCAAATCGTTACGCCCGAAATCAAGAATTTTAGTGACCGCATAAGAAGGGCACGGCAAATCCTTGTGGCCGCTTGGACGATTTTTGCGTGGTGTCGAGATGCTGGTAACCTCGAGGCTAGCTACAGGTGTACATCTCTCTCTTTGCTCGCAATATGGCACTTAAGCCATCAGCACATTGTAGGTAAATCGAAGTACCACCGAGCGCTATCCGATGTAGTTGATAAAGCCATCTCTCTTATGCTCACAAACTCCGGTGCATACCTGGATGAGCATGTTTTGCCCTACTGCGAGATAGAGGATGGTTTAGCAGCATCCGTTCCCAGCCATTCTAGTGCTGATATCAATTTAAAATTATTCGAAGCATTGGGCCGCTTAGCGCTTCATGGTCACTGGCTTGTCTTTCAGAAAAGCCTGCGGCCTAGCGAAGGAGAGTCGGATCAGGAGCCCATCGCCGAGCAATTGAACCTATGTTCCGATAGGCTGATAAAACTGATTAAGAACAATCCTGTCTTTTATACGCCGTTAAGAGACGATCACGCCATTGAAGTTAATCTTGCTGCGCTCCTGTTGCTACACCAAGGGGAGACAGGTTTCGCTCATGATTGGATTGAGCAGATGACTCTTTCTTCGATTTTTAGCCATCGAAGCCATGGCTATTTCCCCTGTGCCTTCAGAGAGTACTCCGACTTAGTTGAACATCCAAAAAGTCGAGAAAACTACAGGGAGGATGCCACGTTGGGTAGTATTCTCTATCCGACACTAGGAGTTTGGCTAAGCATATTTGACGACCAATCAGCATTTTCTGCCCTAGAGGATTTTTATCGAAATTTTATGCCTCATAGTACTTGGCAGTTGTGGTTTCCGGATGAGGCCACGGACGAACATCTCTTCCTAAACACCGACATTCATGGGGCGGCGCTACCTGGGCTGACGTTGTCAGATGGAACAGCCGGTCTCCTAAAAACTCTTGAGGAAGAAATTTCCGCCAGCAACGACTTCGCAAACCTGTCGGCAGTCCGGATCGGCATTTGGCCCCTCGTGCTGCTAGCATGTCAGCGTCATCGCATCCCATTGCCGCCGCAATTCTGGGTGATGAATTGGTCACCGAGCGCTTCTGAAGTGAAGAGCTAAGACGCCTCCTATCGCAACTATTTTTCTTCGGACATCGCTATACCCCCTCCCAAGGGAGAGGGGAGATGTGGCTTCGCTCCGTCCCTCGACTTCGCTCGGGATGTCGCTTGGGGGTGATTTCGGCGCTTCGAGGCCGCTGACCTCTCGCCCGGGGCACCCTAGCCGGGCTGGCGGATTTCTATGGCGAAGGTGCGGTCCGGGTCTGCGGTGCCCTCTGGGGCGGCGGGGTAGGGGGCGGCCTGGCGGATGGCTCTGAGGCAGCGGCGGTCGAAGCGGGGGCTGGTGCTGCTGGTGAGGAGGGCGGCGGACAAGACCTCTCCGTCTGCCGAAAGCTGGAAGGCGACTTCGCAGTTTCTTGCCCCGGCGACACCTCTGGGCGCGTGGCGCATCAGCTGTTGCCGGACGCGCATCTGCCAGGCGGTGAGGGCGTCCCGGCCTTTGCCGGATGTCCCGGCTTTCACGCGCTGAGCCGGGCGAGCGGCTTCGTCCCTGTTTGTCTCTTGGCCTGTCTCCTGGCCTGCCTCCCCGCCTGCCTCTTGCGGGGCGGAGGGGGACATGTCCGGCCTTTCGGGGGCGGCGAGGTGTGCGCCGGTGTCTTCGCTCTCTTCGCTCTCTTCGCTTTCTTCGCTGTCTGGCCGGGGCGTTGAGGGGGCTTCGCCGCCTGTGGGCCCGGGGGCTGTGGCTGGCTGGACGGGCGCGGCTTCGGCTGGCTGGGGTGCAGGCGCAGAGGGGGTGGCGGGCTCTGCTGGCGGCGCGGGTGGAGGTTCTGGTTTGGGCTCTGGCGTGGGTTCTGGCGCGGGCTCTGGCGTCTCTTCAGGCGCGGCTTGTGGGGCTGGAGCTGGCGGGGGCGGTTCGGGTGTCTCCGGTGCGGCGACCAGCTCCACCTCCATGATCGTCATGCCGCTGCCTCCGCCGGAGGCCGGGCCGGACAGGGAGAGGAGGGCAGCGGCCGCGCCGAGGTGGAAGAGCCCTGCGAGGACAAGGCTCTTCACGGAGACCGACGATGGCCGCTGCCCGCTCATCCTAGAAGGCGACCGAGAGGCCGAGATTGACCGAGCGGCCGGGACCTCTCACCTGCTGCAGCGGGCCGGTGCGCCCGGCATATATGTAGTCGCCAAAGGCGAGGCCGCCGAGCGGGAGGTCATGGGTCTGGTCGAACAGGTTCTCTATGGCGCCGGTGAGGGTGATCCGGCCGAGCTCTGCGCTGAGGCGGGCGTGGACGAGGGCGTAGGCGCCGGTCTCACGCTCCTGGCGCAGGGCGTTCACCGTGTCCTTCCGGTCGACCAGTTCGACTTCGAGCGCGTGGGTCCAGACGCCCTTTGTGGTCTCGAGCGCGAGGAGGCCCTTGAGGGGGGCGATGTTGTAGAGATTGTCGCCCGTGTCCTCATTTGTGCCCTTCGACCAGCTGACACTGCCGGTGAGGCGGGTGTCGCCAAGGCCCGAGCTTGCAAGCGGCGCGGAGCCGGACGCTTCGAGGCCGTAGAGCTCTGCCTCGGCATTGGCGAACTGGAGAAGGGGGAGGCCGTCAGAGAGGGCGCCGATACGGACCGCGTCGATATAGTCCTCCACCTGCGAAGCCCAGGCGGAGAGGCGCAGCTGCGGGCCGTCCTCGCGCGGGCCCGTCCAGTCGAGCGTGGCGGCGAGGCTGCGGGCGACCTCCGGTTCGAGATCGATATCGCCGACATAGCCCGCCCCGTCGCCGGTGAGGTTCGTCATCGAGGCAGCCATGGAGCCCCGGCCCCAGGCATAGCGCTCATAGAGGTTGGGCGAGCGGGTCTTCTGGGCGGCGCCGAATTCGAGGGCGATCTGGTCTGTGGGGCGCCAGACGGCCTTGGCGGTGAGGTCGAGATTGTCGTCCTCACGGGCGCGGTCCCTGGCGTTGGAGGCGGCGGCGGCCATGGCATCGGCCATGTTCATCATGCCGGTCCAGGCATAGGGCTGGACCTCGCCGGCATCCATCTCCACACGCTCATAGCGAAGGCCGAACAGGGTGGACCATGCCTCGGCGGGGGCGGCCTCCCACTCAGCCCAGACGCCGGTGCGATTGCGCTCGCCGTCATTGATATTGATGTAGGTGTTGGGCGACATCATCATGCTGCCGGGGACGGCGGGCCAGTAATCGTCGAGCGAGGCCTGGAAGATTTCGGCGCCGAGGCGGATGTCGCCCGCGCCCTGGACGGGCAGTTCGTATTTCAGCCTTGCGGAGAGATCCTCGCCTTCGCTGATCATCGGCATACCGCCGGTGGCCGCGCCGCCCTTGTCGGAGAGGAAGTTCATCTCATGGTCGACATCGCGCCAGGCAGCGTCGGCGGTCAGGCGGCCGGGGCCGGCGGGGCCTTCGCCGTGGAGCTGGACGCTGGTGCTGGTATTGTCGACAAGGTCCATGCGCTGGTTGGCAAAGCCCTCATAGGGCACGCCCTGCCGCCCGATACGGACCCAGAAGAGGACATCCTCTGCCGGGGCGGCGGCGAGCAGGAGGGACTGGTCGGAGTTCTCATGGAGAGTGGAGCGGACCTCGCGCCCGTCGCCGGCTTCGTAATTATCGGCCTTGTTATAGCTCGCCTCGTAACGGCCGCTCAGCTTCTCGCCGGCGATATTGGCTTCGAGGGAGGCGCCGCGGCCATTGGCGACGCTGCGATAGCGCGCGCCGGCTTCGCCGAAGACCTCGACCCCGCCAGCGGAAAACTCCGGCGCGCGGGTCTCGATGGAGATGATG
Organism: uncultured Henriciella sp.; assembly: GCF_964005855.1. Taxonomy (NCBI): domain Bacteria; kingdom Pseudomonadati; phylum Pseudomonadota; class Alphaproteobacteria; order Hyphomonadales; family Hyphomonadaceae; genus Henriciella; species uncultured Henriciella sp. Next base: position 15,915 of record NZ_CAXFSW010000015.1, on the reverse strand, counting down.
CCGGCGATATTGTCACCGCCCGCGCTGACGGGCGAGAGGGTCGGGGTCACGGTGATCTGCTCGACCCGCGAGGCGTCGATATAGGAGGTCACCGGGTTCATGTGGTTCGGGCAGTAATTGGTCGCCGCCTGCCCATCGATGAGCACGCCGACCCGGTCATCTGAGAGCCCGCGCAGGACGGGAAGCGAGGCAATGGCGCCATTCGACTGAACCGCCACGCCCGGGTCGCGGGACATGAGCGCGAGCGGGTCGGGTGAGGAGAGGCGGCGGCGTTCGATTTCGGGCTTTGTGAGAGGGCGGCTGCCTGGGGCGGTGGGGCTGGTGGTTGCCGCCTCGGCCGGCGCGTCGTCAGGCTGGGCGTCGATGGGCGGAAGCTGCGTCGGGGTCTGGGCGGCAGCCGGCGCGAGCGCGGTGCCCGCAAGGGCGAGAAGTGCAGCGAGGCTGCAGGAAGAGGGATGTTTCATGATGTGTCTCAGCAATGATCAGGGCCCGCCGCCGCTGGTGGAGGCAGACCGGGCATGAGCGCGCCGCATGAGCGGGCGCTACGGAACGGATCAGGCTGAGACGGGCGGGGCGCGCGAGGGCGGTGGCGGGGCGGCGAGGCCGCGGCCGGGAATACCCGCGCTGGCGGCGGTCTGGTAGTAGAAGGCGTACTGGACCGGCTGGCTCGCCTGCGCGTCTTGGGCGGGGATCGCGAAATGGGCGCTCAGCGCGAATGGGCAGGCCTGGCCGTCGCTCTCTTCCGGCGTGTCTGAGAGGTCGTCCGGGTCGACGAGATCGCCGGTGCGTGGATCGAGGAGGAGGGTACCTGTCTCCCCGCTGCCGCCATGACAGATTTCGATGCTGATGAGGCCGTCCGTCTGGCCGGGGGCGGCGATCATGTAGCCCGCCGGGATGAGGCCGCGCATGATGATCGCCACCAGCGCGATTGCGCCGAAAACAGATGTCAGCCGGGAGGGCAGGGGCAGGCGGGGTCTCATCTTGGGCGGAGCTAGGCCATGGGGCTCGCGGCTTTGCAACTGTGGCACCGCGCCACAGCTTCACAGAAGGCGATCCAGCCCGCGCCCTTTTTACGGATCTTAACCCAAGCTAACCATCGGTCGGTTTGTCCGATCTGGAGCCCTTTGGGCGGGAACGAAGCATACGCGCCTTGGTTGATGGCCCGGTGGTCCAGTCAACCCATAGAGGTATTCCAGAATGTCTACCCCGCAGAATCTCAAAGACCTTTATCTTGAAGAACTCCAGGACCTCTGGTCGGCCAATGACCAGATGGCCAAGGTGGTGCGCGACATGGCCGGCGCGGTCGGCGACGACAAGCTGAAGTCGAAATTCGAAACCTCGATCAAGGGGATCGAGAGACATACCAGCCTCCTGAAAGAGCTGATCGAGGATGCTGGCGGTGAGCTGAAGAAAGAGCACTGCAAAGGCATGGAAGGTCTTGTGAAAGAGGCGCGCAAACATGCGGTCGAGGCCGATGGGCCGGGCGACGTCATCGATGTTGCGGCCATCGCGCAATTCCAGCGCATGAGCCATTACGGGATTGCCGGCTTCGGCACGGCGGCCGCGTTTGCCGATGCGCTTGGCCTTGATGACGCGGTCAGCAAGCTCAAAGAGGCGACCGGCGATATCTATGAGAGCGACGACTATATGTCTGAACTCGCTGAACGGTCTGAAAACCTCGAGGCGAAGGCCGGGTCATGAGGTGGGTCCCTCCAGGGCCTGTCGCGGTCGGTATCCCCGTCCGCGATGAGGCCGACCGTCTGCCGCGCCTGCTGGATGCGCTGGCCGGGCAGAGCGTTGGGGCGAACACTTTCAGCGTCTGCTTCCTGCTCGACGGATGCAGCGATGACAGTGAGGCGCTGCTGCGCGCAGCCCTGCCGACATGCGGCTTTGACTATCGCCTGGCGACAAGTCCGCTGGCCGAGCCGAATGCGGGGCGCGCACGAAGGCAGGCAATGAAGATGTGCCTGCCGCTCTGCGAAGGACCGGGCAGCATCTTGCTGACGACCGATGCCGACTCAGTGCCGGAGCCGGACTGGATCGAGATGGCCTGCCGCGCGCTTGAGAGCGTGGACGTGGTCGCCGGACGGATCGAACGGACCATCCGCTTGATGGGCTGCTGGCGAACGCGGCTTGAGGATTATCTCGACGCGCTGCACACGCAGCGCCGCAATGTCGACCCGATTGCCTATGACGCCGTGCCGGCCCATCCCTCGCTGGGCGGGGCAAATCTGGGGTTCCGGGCCGATGTTTACAGAGCGCTGGGCGGCTTCCCGGCCTTTGTGCGCGGCGAAGACCGGGCCCTTGTGGCCAAGGCGCGGCGCGAAGGTTTCCGTGTGCGCCACGATCCCGTTGTGCTGGTCTATACGTCCAACCGCGTGGCCGGGCGTGCGCCGGGCGGGCTGGCCGATGAGCTGCGCGACCAGCTCTATAGTGAGCTGCCGGCACTGGTCGCCGATCCGGGTGTCTGCCTTCGCCATTACCGGCTGCAAGCGGCGCTGCGGGCGGCCTTCGAGGCGGGGCCGCTGGCGATCGCGGCAGCGGCCCGGCGCTATGGTTATTGCGAGATACATCTTGGAGAGGTCGCGCGTGAGGCCCGCACCGCTGATGCCTTTGTCGAAATCGTTGCGCCGGAAGACTGCCTGCCGCAGGCCAATGTCCTGCCACTGCCGGCTGCGGAGGCAGCGCTGGCGGCGCTGACGGATGCAGACAAGGTGGAGGTCGCGGCATGAGTCCGACTGCCTCTGAAATGGAAACGGCACCAAGCGAGGATGCACTGGCACTATCGCGCCGGGTGCATGAGGCAAGCGAAGGTCTTATCCTGCCAGCCTGGCAGAGCGAGGCCAACATGCTGGCCCTGCTGCGATGCCTCTACGAGGCGGGCCGCGAGGATCTTGCCTTTGCACGTGTGCTGGAAGGTCATATCGATGCGGTGCAGATCGTGCTGACACGCGGCGATGCAGTTCAGGCGGGCGCCTTGAACAAGGCACTTAGCCAGGGCGCGGTGCTGGGTGTCTGGAATGCAGACCTCAAGGATGCGCCTCTGCGTGTGCAGAACGGGCAGCTGATGGGCGGCAAGGCGTTTGCCAGCGGGGCGGGACTTCTCTCGCATGCGCTGGTGACCCTGAATGGGGGCGACCGCGCCAATGTGCAGCTTCTCCTGCTCGACCTTACGGCCACGCCGCCGGCCATCGACCGGTCCTGGTGGGATGTGGCGGGCATGCAGGAAAGCGAGACGCATCTGGTGCGCTGGTCCGGCGTGCCTTTCGATGAGGCCTGGAAAATTGGCGCGCCAGGAGATTATGAGCGCGAACCCTGTTTCAGTGGCGGCGCGCTTCGCTTTGTGGCGGCCCATGCAGGCGGCATTGCGGGCCTGTTCGACAGGGTGCGCGATCATCTGCTGCGCACCGGACGGACCGAAAGCGTGCAGCAGACCGAGCGGCTGGCCCGGCTCTATCGCTGCGCGGATCTGTCGGCCACCACGGTGCGCGCCGTCCAATCGCGCTGGTTCCAGCAATCGACGGAAGAGAAGCTGGCCTCTGTTGCCCATGCCCGGATGAGTGTGGCTGATCTTGCGCAAGAGGCCATATTGCTGGCCCAGCAGAGTGTCGGGGCCGCGAGCTTTTTCCGCTCAGGTCCACTTTGCAAGCAGATGATGGATCTGTCCGTCTATCTGCGTCAGCCGGTCCCGGACGCGAAGGTGCAGGAGGTCGGCAAGGCCGCCGCAAATGGATTGCTGGTGCCCGGCCTATGAGGCCATTGCCTTCCTTCAGGGGCAAATCCGTTCTGGTTGTCTCTCCTCACCCGGATGATGAGGCGATTGCCGCTTTCGGTGTGATCCACCGCGCCGCGCGCGAGGCAATGCGGGTCGGCGTTGTTGTCGTGACCGATGGTGCCGCCTCTCATGACAGCCGCAAATGGCCGCAGCGGCGTCTTGCCCGCCAGCGTGCGCGCGAAACGCAGGCCGCAATGGCACGGGCCGGTCTGAGTCGGGGCCAGGTGAGCTTTCTCGGCCTGCCAGATAGCGGGCTTGAGAGGTTGAGCGAAGAGGAGTTCGCCAGGCTGGTGCGCGCCCTTCGTGGGCAGGGGGCGCCGGATCTGGTCTTCCGTCCCTCGGTCAAGGATTATCACGGCGACCACAAGGTGGTTGCGCGGGCCTGCGAGGCAGCCTGGCCGGCGCGTGTGCGCCAGTTCAGCTATGTCGTCTGGCCAGAGGAGGCCAGCCGGTTCAAACCCAGATACAGGCTGCCCCTTGGTGCGGTCCGGCGCATGAAGCACGCGGCCATTCGCAGCTATAGAAGCCAGACCGGTCTTGTTGATGATGATCCCGCCGGGTTCACGATGAGCCGCGCCATGATTGCCGGGTTCTGTCCGCCAGCCGAGACTTTCGAGCCAGCATGAGGCGCGGCGCGATCTCCCTTGCCGGTTTTGCGGAAAAGTTCGACGCCGATGCGGACCCGTGGGACACTTGGTCTGCTCGCTATGAAGCGGTGAAGCGCGGCGCCCTTGCCAAGGCGATCGGCGCAGGGCGGTTCGGACGCGGGATCGAGCTTGCGGCAGGCAACGGGTCCAATACGCCCATGATTGCGCAGCATACGCGGCGCCTGATCGCGACCGAAGGCACGCGGTCCGGCACCGAGTTGGTTAGACAGGTCGCGGCGGACCTGCCACGCGTGCGCGTCATCCAGCACGATGTTGCCGCAAGACTGCCGGGACACGCGTTCGACCTGATCGTGATTGCCGAATTGCTGTATTATCTGGGGCCGCAGCCCTTTGCCATGCTGGCGGGGGAAGTCAGCCGGACGCTTGTGCCCGGCGGGCGGCTTGTCCTGTTGCACCACGCTGAGAATTTCCCGGACCGGGCCCGCAGCGCGGCGACGGTGCACCGCGATTTCATGGCACGTCTGGGGGGCGTGCCGATGGAAAAGCGGCACCGGGCGACGGCGCGGCGCTGGCGTGTGGAGGCCTGGGAGCGCGGCCTCGGCGCGCCTTCGTGACCGGGGCGGCGAATGGCAAAGAAAAAGCCCCGGCACTGGCTGCCGGGGCTTTCATTTTGGGAAGGGGTGGAAGCCCTAGTTGCGCGCAGCGGCGCTTTCTTCGCGGACATCCTTGAACTCTGACGTGTCCTTGAGCTGTGGCCATTCGGTGGAATTGGCGAGATCACGGGTGAGGTCGAGGATGAGAGAGACATCCTGCTTTGCGCCGCGAAGGTCCCAATCCGGGTCCCAGGCGTCGTTCTGGTTGTGATAGCGGTTTGCGATATAGCCAGCGACCCAGTCGATCCCGGCTTCGCGTCCGCCCTCAACGAGGTCGGCGCCGCCGGCGATCCCCATGATGAGGATGACCGGCACGCCGCGGCGGGCCAGCGAGAAATGGTCGGCGCGATAGAAGAGCCCGTTCTGCGGCAGGCCTTCGGGCGAGACGTAGCGCCCCTGACGTTCAGCCGCTTCGGCCATCATCTCTTCCAGCTCGCTCTGGCCTTCGCCGACCTGGATGACGTCGCGGGCAGGCCCGGCGGTCTGCAGGATGTCGAGCGTGAAATTGGCGACGGTCTTTTCAAGCGGGTAGATGGGGTCCTGGGCATAGGCCTCAGAGCCAAGCAGGCCGCTTTCCTCTGCCGTCCAGGCGGCGACCACGATGGAGCGTTCGGGCGCGGGGCCTTCATTGATGACGCGGGCGATTTCCATGATGCCGGCCATGCCAAGAGCATCATCATTCGCGCCGGGCATCACAGTGCGGCCCTGAGCGTCCGGGATACCGACACCATAGGCGTCCCAGTGGCCAGAGAGCATGACGACTTCGTCCGGGCGCTCCGTGCCCGTAATCTTGCCGAGGACGTTCTGGCTCTCAATGGTCTCCACATCCAGGCCGAGACCGGCATTGAAGGTCAGCTCCTCCAGGGTGAAGGCTTCGAAGTCGGGCAGGCGGGCGGAGGTGCGAAGCTCATCAAGGTCGTAGCCAGCAGCGCTCATCCACTGTTCGGCCATGCCTTCACTCAGCCAGCCCTGAAGGTCCACGGCCTGTTTGGCGGATTTGCCGCTGGCGACGGCATAGTTCTCACCGGGCGAGGAGGCGGCGACATTCCAGCCATAGCCGGCCGCTTCGGTTTCGTGGATGACGATGGCGGCGACCGCGCCGCGGCGGGCGGCTTCCTCGAACTTGTAGGCCCAGCGGCCATAATAGGTCATGCGCTTGCCGCCGAAGAGGCCGGCCGCCGGGTGGTCGTCCGGCACGCCGAAATCGGGATCGTTGACGAGGAAGAGAGCGACTTTTCCTTCGAGGTCCACATCGCCATAATCATCCCAGCCGCGTTCCGGCGCGCTTGCACCAAAGCCGACAAAGACGATGGGGGCGTCCTCGATTTCGATCACGGGGCGGGCATTGGCGGAGCTGATCACGATATCTCTGCCCTGCTGCATCTCCATGATGGTGCCGTCTGTGCCGGTGACGTTCAGCGTTTCCACATCGGTGATCTGCGAGCGGTTGAGGGTGACCGGGTCGGTCCAGCCGCCATTGCGGCCGCCGGGCTCAAGGCCGATGGCCTGGAACTGGTCGATGAGATAGGCGACGGTCCTTGTCTCGCCTTCGGTACCGGGGGCGCGGCCCTGAAACTCATCTGAGGCAAGGACCCGGACGATCTCGGACATGTTGGAGGTGCTGATTTCCGCCTCGGCAGTGTCCTGCGTGCCGTCGCCCTCCGGTGAGGTGGTGGCGCAGGCGGCCAGCAACAGACCGGCCCCCGCCCATGCAAATCCTGTCCTGATCATCTGCCCAATCCTCCTTCATCTGGCTGCGCGTCTATCTGGTGATGGAAGTAGACCGGTTCGGGCAGGAGCCCAAGCCTGCAAGCCTCCCCTGCGGCAAGAGGCCTGGGCCCAGGGCGGAAGAGCAGATTTGCAGAAACGTCATGCTGCCAAGTCTTCACAAGGCGGGAAGACTCAATTAAGGGGCCGAAAAGGGAGCTCCCCACATGAAAATCCGACAAGCAATCACTTTCGATGACGTGCTTCTGCAGCCCGGCCCCAGCGAAGTCATGCCGGCCAATGTGGACACGTCGACCTGGCTGACCAAGTCCATCCCGCTCAACATTCCCCTCCTGTCGTCCGCCATGGACACGGTGACGGAAGCGCGCCTCGCCATTGCCATGGCGCAGGCGGGCGGCATTGGCGTCATTCACCGCAACCTCACCGTGGAAGAGCAGGCCGGGCAGGTCACGCAGGTCAAGAAGTATGAGAGCGGCGTGGTGATGAACCCGATCACCATCGCGCCGACGGCCAGCCTGAAAGAGCTGAACGACATCAAGTCCCGCACCGGCTTTTCCGGCGTACCGGTGGTCGAGGCGGACGGGACCGTGGTGGGCATCATCACCAATCGCGACACGCGCTTTGTCGATGACATGAATGCCAAGGTCGCCGACCTGATGACGCGCAATGTCGTCTCGGTGACGATGGAAGAGTCGATTGAGGCAGCGCGCCAGCTTCTCCACAAGCACCGGATCGAGCGTCTGGTGATCACCGATGAGGCCGGCAAGTGCGTCGGCCTGCTGACGGTGAAGGATATGGAGAAGGCGCAGCTCAACCCGAATGCAGCCAAGGATGCGCAGGGGCGCCTGCGCGTGGCGGCGGCCTCCACGGTGGGCGATGCCGGGTTCGAGCGGAGCGAAGCGCTGATCGATGCAGGCGTAGACGCGGTCGTGATCGATACCGCGCATGGCCACAGCAAGTCCGTGCTGGATGCGGTGACCCGCGCGAAGAAGCTCTCCAATTCGGTGCAGATCATTGCGGGCAATGTGGCGACCGCTGCGGCGACCAAGGCGCTGATCGATGCGGGCGCCGATGCGATCAAGGTCGGTATCGGGCCGGGCTCGATCTGTACGACACGGGTCGTCGCCGGCGTAGGCGTGCCGCAGCTGACCGCCATTGAGGATTGCGCAGAGGCCGCGCAGGCCTCCGGGACGCCAATCATCGCCGATGGCGGGATCAAGTTCTCCGGGGACTTTGCCAAGGCCATGGCGGCCGGCGCCTCGACCGCGATGATGGGCTCTGCCTTTGCGGGCACTGAAGAGGCGCCCGGTGAGGTCTTCCTGTTCCAGGGGCGCAGCTACAAGGCCTATCGCGGCATGGGGTCGCTGGGCGCGATGTCACGCGGCTCGGCGGACCGGTATTTCCAGAAGGAAGTCTCCAGCGACAAGCTGGTGCCTGAAGGCATTGAAGGCCAGGTACCGTTCAAGGGCCCCATCGGCAATATCATCCACCAGATGGTCGGCGGCCTTCGCGCGGCGATGGGCTATGTGGGTGCAAAGACGATTGCTGAGCTTCACGAGAAGGCCGAGTTCGTCCAGATCACCGGCGCGGGGCTTTCAGAGAGCCATGTCCACGATGTGACGATGACGCGCGAAGCGCCGAACTATTCGATTGGGCGGTAGCGACCGGCCTGCGCGGCAGGGCTGACAACACCGCGCCGGATGAGGATCATCGCGACGAAGGCGAGGCAGGCCAGTCCCACGGCTGCCGGAAACAGTGCTGTCGTCCAGGAATAGTGCTCAAGCGCGAGAATGACGAAGCCGTTTCGGATGGCGCCGATTGTGAAGAAGAGGGCGTTCTCCTCATGCGGCAGGGCCCAGGCCTTGCGGATGGAGGGGCCGAAGCCGAGGAGGTCGACGCTGGTCAGGATGAGCACGGCGGCGAGCGGATCATTGGTCAGCCACCAGAGGGGCAGGGCGGTCGCGGCGAGGGTCAGGAACACCCAGTCCATGCGCGCGATGGAGGTGTCGGCCGATTTCGAGAGCGCGAGCAGGGCGACCCCGCCGGTGATCAGGCCGGAAAGGGCAATTGGCCAGGCGCCGACACCCGCGCCGCCCGCAAGCTGGGCTGTGGCGACGGTGAAGGTGACAGCGGCCCAGATGAACCATGAGAAGACATGCGGGCGGGTCGTCCCTTTGAGGATGGCGCGGATATAAGGGTAAAAAGCAAGGAAAGTCAGCGCGATGGCAATGGCGCTGAACGTCCTTTCGTCGATGATGAAGCTCATGACGGGGCTCTCGCCTCCCGCCACATCGGGGCCATGGGCGGCCCCTCCGGCCCGACGGGGAACTCTGTAATCTTTTCGAAGCCATGGGCGCTGTAGAAGCCGTGATTGGCCGGGTTGGAGTTTTCCAGATAGGCGGGCATGCCCGCGCGGTCGCAGGCCTCCAGCACGGGTTTTAGCAGCGCCTTGCCGACCCCCTTGCCGCGCGCGCTGGCTGTGGTGCCGATGGAGAAGAGGTACATATGGGGCGTATCCGGATGGTGTTTTTCCATCAGGCCGGCAGCGTGGAGCGCGCGCTTCATGGCCCCTTTCGAGCCATGGCGCAGCTGTCCCATGGCAAAGCCGAGCTGGGCCCAGAGGCCGAATTTCGGGGCAGCGCCTGGTGGCACCCACATGGTCGCGCCCTTGCCCTCGATCAGAAAGCTCTCACCCACGGGCACGTAGACATGCCGGGCGAGCGTCATCATGGCGGCGCGCACGCCCTCGGCCGTGCCGAAGAGGTAGCGGTTGACCGGATCGTCCCGGAAGGCCTCGGCAGTAATCTCACCGACCGCGCGCCAGTCGCGCCGTCTGGCGAGACGTATGTCTGGTGTCAGGTCGATCTTCATGTGGTGTTCCCCCCGGTTTCCTCTTGCCTAATTGGACGTTAGGACGGCCCCTTCGCAAGAGAGGCTTGGAAGATCATGCGCGACGGTGGACGGATAGCAGCAGCGATTGATGTGCTGGGCGATGTGCTGAACCGGCACCAGCCGGTCAAGTCGGCGGCACGCGACTGGGGCAAGCGGGCGCGCTATGCCGGGTCCAAGGACCGGGCATGGGTCTCCGGCCTGGTGTTGGATGCGCTGCGCAAGAAGAATTCCATCACGCATGCGATGGGCTCTGATGAACCGCGCGCACTGGTGCTCGGCGCGCTCAGCTTTGCCTGGGGCTGGGACATCATGAAGATCGACTCAGCCATGGATGAGCAGCACGCGCCAAGCAAACTGACGCTGGAGGAGCGCGAGCGGCTGGTCATGGCGCCGGATGTGACGGCGGAGCCGTGGGTGTCCGGCGATTATCCCGAATGGATGGAGCCGATGATGGACCGCGTTTTCGGTGAGGAGAAAGTCGTCGAGGCGCAGGCCATGGCGGTGCGCGCCGATGTCGATATCCGGGTGAATACGCTGAAAGTGGACGCTGAGAAGGCGGGCGGACCGATGCGTTCTGCGAACGCGGTAGCCTCGCCGCTGCTGAAGAATGCCTATCACATACCGGCGCGCGACCCGTCCGAGCGCGAAGCCTCGCTTGAGAGTATTCCGGCCTATTCAAAAGGCTGGGTCGAGGTGCAGGATGCCGGCTCCCAGATCGCGGCGGCGGCGGCGAATGCCCAGCCCGGCGATCAGGTACTGGACTATTGCGCGGGCGGCGGCGGCAAGACGCTGGCCATTGCGGCGATGATGGGCGGCAAGGGACAGGTCCATGCCTATGATATTGACGGGCGCAGGCTGTCTGCGCTGATCCCCCGCCTCAAACGCTCTGGCGCGCACAATGTGCAGCTGGTCCACCCGAAAGAGCCTGAGGCGCTGGAGGCGCTCAAGGGGCAGATGGATGTGGTCTTTGTCGATGCGCCCTGCACAGGCACCGGGACATGGCGCCGGCGGCCGGATGCGAAATGGCGGCTGAAAGACAAGCAGCTGGAAAAGCGGATCGAAGAGCAGACCGAAATCCTTGAGGCGGCGTCGGCTTTCGTGAAGCCGGGCGGCAAGCTCGTCTATGCGACGTGCTCCTTCCTGATCGAGGAAGATGAGGACCGGGTGGCAGATTTCCTGTCGCGCCATGACAGCTTTCAGCAGGTGAACGCGGCTGAGGAAGTCATTGCGTCGGATCTGCTGACGGAGGAAGGCGCGGCGACTGTGACGGCAGGCTGCAAGGGTGGGACGTCCGTCCGCCTGACACCGCGCAGCGCCGGAACGGACGGGTTCTTCTTTGCGGTGATGCGCAAGGCGTAAACCTGCCCTGCAGGATAGGCTTCAGGCCGGAATCGGTGCTTTTCTGTCGGTATGAAACGCGAGCTTCCCGACCATATCCATCTGCAGTCAACAAACCGTCAGTATCTGGTGCTGGCAGGGGCGAGCGCGCTGTTTGCCACCATGCTTACGGCCATGCGGTGGACCGGCAATGGACCAGCCGAAGAGATCAATGTCTGGCTGACGGTCTTTTTCTCCATGACCACGCTGATCGGTGCGTCGGCCGCGCTGTTCAAGCGGTCCTGGCTGTCGCTGGACGCGGAGGGGTTCGAATCAAGCGAGTTCAAATCGCTGGGCAAGATCGGCTGGTCCGAGGTCAGCGAATTCAGCCTTCACCATATGGGCGGGCGGGGGATGCCGGCCTCGCGGCAGGTGGCCTTCAAACTGAGTGACCAGAAACGCCGGGCACTGCCACGCATGGCCGGGCTTCTCATGTATGGGAAGGTGAGACTGACCGAACCCTACCGGATCAACGGGTCCAGGCTTGTCAGCCTGCTGAATGGGTTCCGCGAGCGCGCGCTTCAGGCGGGCAGCGCGGCCTGATGGCCTGGATCATCATCCTCGCCTTTCCCGTCTTCTTTGGCGCGTTATGGGTGGGGATCGTCGTCTTTCTCTCCTGGGCGAGTGGGTGGCGCACACTGGCCCGTGTGTACCAAAGCGAGGTGCCGGAAGGCTTTGATGGCAAGCGCCTGATGCTGGTCACTCTGGGCCGGGGCCGTTTCCCGCGCGTGCACTATCGCGGCATGCTGTGGGCCCAGTTCACGGACGATACGCTGTGGCTGAACCCGCATTTTCTGTTTCGCTGGGCGCATCCGCCGCTGGCGATTCCGCGAAGCGTTGTGACTGCGACAGAGGAAAAGGGCCTGCTGCGCCGTTTCATCCGCCTTGGGACGAAGGCCGACGGGAAGATCAGTTTTCACCTTCATCCACGGCAGTTTGGCTGGCCGGAGGATCTTGTTGGGCCTGACATTTAGGCGACGCTGATCTCTTCCCCGCATCGCTCGGCACTTCCTGCGATGCTTTCACCGGCGAGATATGAGATCTGCTCTGGCGTCATGGGAGAGAAAAGCCCCACACCGGCATGGACGCTGTTTGACCAGGCCACCTTGCCCTTGATCCAGCTCTCTTCCAGGTGCAGTGAAATGCGCCGCCGCCGGCCAATCCGTCCGTCATGCTTGAGACGCAGGCCGTCCGGTGTGTAGTCGATAATCGTCATCGTATAGGCCCTGCCGCCATAGCGGATGGGGACGTGGACATAACAGGTGCGCCGTTCATCGCGCAGGCGCCAGCGGCGTATCCGCGGATGGAGCCAGGTGCCGAAACATCCAAGAAGGATAAGGGTAGAAAGGGCCGGAAGCGCCCAGCTGTAAAGATGGCTGGCACGCTCGAACTCCACCTTCCGCGCCGCCGGATCGTAGGCGTTGTCCAGCTGCAGGGCCTGAAGACGCCGGGGACCGGAGGGCTGGTGTTGTGCGTCGAGCGATAGGGGCCCCAAAGGACGCGCTTCATACTGGGGCGGGGCGGCCTCTTTTGGAGGTGAGGTCTGGACCGGCGGCTCCTCCAGGCATCCGAGCTGTTGCTGGAGCCGGCTCAGCTCACGCCGGGCGCCGGGAGGGACGTCCTGCTTGAATATGACTTGTGCGCGAAGTTCCCGGGCTGGAACCTGCCGTCCGACCGCCTTGCGAAGGGCGTCCACATAGCGCGTCAGGGCCTCGCGCTCGCCTTCCGCCGAAGGGCCGTCGGTGTGGCTGTAGATGTCTGTCAGGGAGACTGCCGCGAGGCTGAATGCCAGATCGGTCAGCAGCTCCTCTTCCATCGTGCCCGGGCGATCGAGCCGGATTTCATGGACGGTATCGACGGTAGAGAGGAGCGGGTCGAGCGCGGAACATTCGTCTTGCGCGCTGGCCGCAGGAATGAGGGCGCCCAGCGTCGTCAGAAGGCATATCGAGCGGCCAGAAAACATATTTCATATTTGCCGTGCGAATATTTAAGGACTGCTTTCGCACAAAAAGGCAATTTTCACGTCAGCCCGTGCCAGCGACGCGGCTTTGCGCCAGTTTAAAGAAGTCGGTGAGGAGGCGGCGCTGGCGCTGCGAGAGGTCCGGGTGCCAGATTTCGAAGATCAGCACATAGCGTGGCTGGTCGCTATTGTTCCAGGCTTCATGCTCGACCGTGTCATCGAAGATGAAGACCTCCCCGTCTTTCCATTCACGCGTCTCGTTGCCGACACGCAAGCCGCAATCGCCCGGCAGGACGATGGGAAGATGGCAGATAAGGCGGGTATTGATCTGCCCATGATGGGGCGGGATCGCGGCGCCGGGTTGAAGCAGGGAGAAGAGGACAGAAGGGGCAGGGGCCGGGTTTGCCGCGTCGCCAATGGCCTCAATGGCGGCCCAGGTCTTCGGGCAGCGCCTGATATTCTCCTCAATGCGCTGGCCCTGTTTGATAAGATAGAAGGCACTCCAGTCGGGATTGTCGAGCAACGGGTGGGAGAGAGAGACACCTTCGCGTCCGGTCTTCTCGACATAGGGCGCAAAGCCGGCGTCGGCGGCGGCCTGTTTGCTGAGCAGGGCCTGAAGCTCTGCGCGAATATCCCCTGTCGCGGCGGCGAGGGGGCTGGCCCAGTCGAAGCGGCTTGTGGGGTAGAACTGGCGGCCAGGGAGGCCGGGATAGAAATAGCGTGTCGGCCTGGAGGGATAGTGCTGGGCGCGGCCGGAGAGCAGGTCGAGGCTCTGGCGGAAGAGATCGTCATCGGGGGCGCTGCCGATATCATGCTGCTCGATGAAGGCGTCGAAGGCCTCCTGCATCCCATCCGGTGCCTCTTCAGGCGGCTCGGGCGCGCCGTGTTCGGCAAGGTAGGCCTCTGCTGCATGGGTGAGCTGGTTAATCTCAGGATTGCGTTTCAGCTCTGGCGTGACCCCGGCGAGGCCCTGGCGGAATTCCGCTTCGGCTTCCTTGCCGCGCCCCGATCCGACAAGCGCCTGACCAAGATGGAGCCGGGCGCGCACGCTTGCCGGTTCGATCTCAAGCGCTTTTTCGATGGCGGAGATGCGGCCGGCCATGTCCCCTTGCAGGGACTTTGCGAAAGAGAGCGCCACCCAGATATCCGGGCCGGGCCAGTCAAGCGCGATTGCCTTGGTCAGAGCCGCTTCGGCGCCTTTTGCATCGCGGCGCTGCAGGGCCTGCATTCCCTCTGCGGCATAGCCGCGTGCCTCAGCCTGCTTGTCGGTCATGTTTTTCGCCCTCTTACTCTCACCCGCACCTCTTCCAGCCTTCAGGATTAGACGCTAGGAGGCAACATGGCCAGTTCACCCGATTCCGTTGCAGACAAGCACGAGCACGTCCTGATCGTCGATTTTGGCTCTCAGGTGACCCAGTTGATTGCACGACGCCTTCGCGAAAGCGGCGTTTATTGTGAGATCCATCCCTTCAACAAGGTAGATGCCGCGTTTCTGGACGCGTTTGATCCAAAGGCCATCATCCTGTCGGGCGGGCCGGCCAGCGTCACCTGGGAAGACAGCCCCCGCGCCGACCAGGCGGTGTTCGAGCGCGGCGTGCCGGTGCTGGGCATCTGCTACGGCCAGCAGGTCATGATGGAGCAGCTGGGCGGCAAGGTGGAAAGCGGTACCAGCCGCGAGTTCGGACGCGCCTTTATCGAGCAGGTGACGGAAAGCGAGCTGCTGGACGGCCTGTTCGGCGGTGAGGACGCCAAGGAAGAAGTCTGGATGAGCCATGGCGACCATGTCGCGGAGCTCGCCCCGGGCTTTGGCGTCATCGCGAAATCCCCGGGCGCGCCGCTCGCCATCATCGCAGACCTTGAGCGCCGCTTCTATGGCACGCAGTTTCACCCGGAAGTTGTGCATACGGTGCATGGCCGCGACATGCTGCGCAATTTCACGCACAGGATTGCAGGGCTGTCCGGCGACTGGACCATGGCAGCCTATCGTGAGGAAGCGATTGAGAAGATCCGCAAACAGGTCGTCGAGGGCCGGGTGATCTGTGGGCTTTCAGGGGGCGTGGACTCGTCTGTCGCCGCCGTGCTGATCCATGAGGCCATCGGTGACCAGCTGACCTGCGTCTATGTCGACCATGGGCTGATGCGCCTCAATGAGAGTGAGGAGGTCGTCGGGCTTTTCCGGGACCATTACAATATCCCGCTCGTCCATGTGGATGCGAGCGAGACGTTTCTTGGCGCGCTGGAAGGGATTTCGGACCCGGAGAAGAAGCGCAAGACGATTGGCGGCCTTTTCATCGATGTGTTCGAGGAAGAGGCGAAGAAGATTGGCGGCGCCGATTTCCTGGCGCAGGGCACACTCTACCCGGATGTGATCGAGAGCGTTTCGGCGATTGGCGGGCCGTCGGTGACCATCAAGTCCCACCACAATGTCGGCGGCCTTCCAGAGCGCATGAACATGAAGCTGGTCGAGCCGCTGCGGGAGCTCTTCAAGGATGAGGTGCGCGCGCTCGGCCGCGAGCTTGGCCTGCCGCAGAGCTTTATCGGACGCCACCCGTTTCCGGGGCCGGGCCTTGCGATCCGCATACCGGGCGAGATTACGCGCGAGAAGGCGGACACGCTGCGCAAGGCGGATGCGATCTATATCGAGGAGATCAAGGCGGCTGGGCTCTATGACGAGATCTGGCAGGCTTTCTCGGTGCTGCTGCCGGTCAACACGGTCGGCGTGATGGGCGACGAGCGCACCTATGAGGCCGTGCTGGCCCTGCGGGCGGTGACGTCCACCGACGGGATGACGGCGGACTATTACCCTTATGACCACGCCTTCCTTGGCCGCGTCGCGACCCGCATCATCAATGAGGTGAAGGGCGTGAACCGCGTGGTCTATGACGTGACCAGCAAGCCGCCCGGCACGATTGAGTGGGAATA